>JALZOQ010000287.1 GCA_030913835.1 Actinomycetota bacterium
GGTGTCTTCGCCGATCGCGACCGCTTCGCGGGCAAGCGACTCAGCCTCTGCGTGCTGGCCGCGTCGTGCGAGCACCTTCGCCCTGACCTGCCGCCAGAGCATCTGCGTGAACGCGTCGCTCGCGCCGAGCTCCGCCGCGCGGCCGGCCCAGGCGTCTGCCTCCCCGAGCCGGTCGAGCGCGTAGAGCGCCTGCGCGAGCGTCCCCGCCGCGCTCGACAGATAGGCCTTGTCTCCCAGGTCATCGAGCAGCCCGCACGCGTTTGCTCCGAGCTCGGCGGCGGCGGCGGGATCGCCGGCCCAGAGGTCGACGTCGGCGGCATCCATGTAGATCGCCGCGAGTTTCAATCCCGCGCCGCGCTCCGCCAGCTCCGCACGTGCTTCGGCGAGGATCGCGCGCGCCTCGTCGAAGCGACCGAGCATAGCCAGCGCGACGGCCCGGCGCGCACGGAGCCAGTGATTCAGCGGCTCTCGTGGCTGGTTCTCGTCAAGCCACGCCAGCAGTCCTGGCACGGGTGTCGTGCCGTAGAGGAGAAAGGCAGAGCGCCACGCAAGTAACTGATCCGGCAGACCCGCCTGCCGAGCGTGGTCGGCAGCCCGCTCGAACGCCTCCAGCGCTGCGTCCATCTGCCCGCGTGTGTTCGCAACCAGTCCGAGCGCTTGGTAGGCGGTGTAGAGGGCGAGGTCGTCGCCGGCGGCGTCGAACACGGGCAGCGCCTGCTGGAGGAGCGCGGCCAGCTTCTCGGTCGCGCCCTCGGGCTCGAGGTTGATGCGGAACAGGCCCGCTTGGATCCTCCCGCACAGCTCACCCACCTGGTCGCCTGCCGCCGCGGCCTGCTCGGCGAGGGAATCCGAGCGCCGGATGGCGTCGACGCCCTTGCCTCCCCAGAACAGGACGTCGACGAGCCTGGTTTCGAGGGCGAGGTCGAGCTCGGCCGGGGGTACGAGGGCGGCGGCGCGCTCGAGCAGGCTCACGGCGGCGCCGTAGTCAGACCGGAGTTCAGCGCGGCGGCCCGCGGCAGTGAGGCGGCGCCTCGCCGCCGCGGCCAGCTGGTCGTCGTTGGCCAGCCCGAGCTCGGCGCGGTAGCGGCAGGCCTGTTCGAGGTGGTAGCCGAGGAGCTCGTCCAGCTCGACGAGCTCGGCTCCGTGGGCCTCCAGCCAGGCTGCGAAGCGTTCGTGGAGGTCTGCGCGGGTTCCTTTTGGGAGCGCGTCGTAGGCGGCGTCGCGGATCAGCAGGTGGCGGAAGCGGAAGCCGTCCTCGCCTTGAAGCGGCGTCCTGTCCGGCCTGATCAGCTCCTTGCGGACGAGCGCGGCCAGGCGCGGGGTCACCTGGGTCTCGTCGGGTGCGAGCGCCTGGACGGCGCCCCGGTGGAAGATCTCCCCCTCGATCGCGCCACGCTCGAGCACGCTCCGCTCGGCGGTCTCGAGCTGGTCCAGGCGCGCCGCGAGCAGCGCCTGCAGAGTGGGCGGGACGACCACGTCGCCCTCCTCTTCTTCGGCCATCGTCAGCATCTCCTCGACGAAGAGCGGATTGCCGCCGGCCGCCCGAGCGATCCTCTCGCGCAGCTCGCCGGGAATGCGTTCCGCGATCAGCTGCTCGACGTCTTCGTCGCCGAGAGGCTCGAGCCGTAGCGTCACCGGCCAGGCGGGGCGGCGCTCGCTGAGCTCCGGCCGCGCGATGCAGAGCAGCAGGATCGCTGCGCCCGAGGAGAGGAGCGCGACGTGCTCGATCAGGTCGCGGAACGTCTCCTCGCCCCACTGGATGTCGTCGAAGACGACCACGAGCGGCCGCTCCGCCGCGGCCTGCTCCAGCGTCTTGCGGAAGGCCCAGGCGATCTCCTCCGCCGATGTCGCCGCCTCGCTTTCGCCGAGCAGCGAGCGGATCGCCACCGCCGCGGCCTCGTCCCGAGGCAGCAGGTCGAGCTGCTTCATCACCTCGACGACCGGCCAGCACGTGATCCCCTCCCCGTAGGGGAGGCAGCGACCGCGGACGACCGTCGCCTCGACCGAAGCCAGGGCCTCTGCGACCAGCCGAGACTTGCCGACGCCGGCGTCGCCGACGACCGTGACCAGCTCGCAGCGCTGCTCGGCCCGCGTGCGCTCCCACGCCGCTCGAATGAGCGCGAGCTCGCGCTCACGTCCGACGAACAGCGCCCCGTGCCGTCGCTGAGGCTCGTCGCGCACGCGCACGCGCACGCGCAGGAGCCGGTAGGCGGGAACCGGCTCGGCCTTGCCCTTCAACGCGAGCGGCTCGACCGGCTCAACCTCGGCTGCGTCGCGAACGAGCGCGAACGTCGGCTGCCCGATCAGCACCTCACCCGGCTGCGCCGCCTGCTCCAACCGGGCAGCGACATTGACCGCATCGCCGGTTGCCAGCCGCTCCTCCGTCCCCGTCACCACCTCACCGGTCATCACGCCGATCCGCCCCTCCAGCCCAAGCTCGGGCAGCGCATCGCGCATCTCGACCGCCGACCGAACCGCGCGTAACGCATCGTCCTCGTGCACCAGCGGCACCCCGAACACAGCCATCACCGCGTCGCCGATGAACTTCTCCACACTGCCGCCGTGCCGCTCCACGATCGCCTTCATCCGCTCGAAGTAGCGCGCGAGCAGCGCCCGCAGCCGCTCCGGATCGACCGTCTCGCCGAGGGCCGTCGAGCCGGTCAGGTCGCAGAACAGCACCGTCACCGTCTTGCGCTGCTCCCTCGGCGCGGGCGCGACGACGAATGCGAAGCCACACTCCTCGCAGAACTTCGCGCCCTCGCTGTTCTCGTGCCCACAACTCGCGCAAACCAGCACGGTAAGAGGCTAGACCGCATGCCCACCAACGACAACAGCGACAATCGCGACAACCGCAATGAAGCGCAGGCAAAGGAACTTCACATCAAGCCTTTCCCTCTTTGAGATCCAGTGGGGAGCCCCTCGGCGCTGTTAGTAGACGGCGGCGTAGACCTTGCCGTCGAGGACAGCGATCCCGTCGGGACGGTTGCCGAGCCGGATGGTCTCGACGACCTCGTTCGTCTTCGGGTCGATCCGCACATTCGCCTTCAAGAGCTAATGCCCCCGGCCGGAATCGAACCAGCGCACGCGGTTTAGGAAACCGCGGTCGTACCTGCGGAATCGCCTGCTAAACGGCTGATTCTAGGTCGCCGCCGGGAGCCGCAGACCCTGGCCAGACCCTGGTTGCGCGTCTAGGCGAGAGTCTGCGACGGCGTCGACGGGCACACCAGACGGGGAAGTCACGCTTGGGCGCATGAGCCCCGGACTGAAGAACATGACCTCCGTGCCCGCCTGGCGAGCGCCCGCGCTATAGACGAGATCGTAGGAAGCCTGCTCGAATCCCTGATACATCGCGATCACCTCGGGTGCGGAGTCATACGAGACGACCCAGGGAACATTTAGACCTTGGACGAGCTCCGCTAGCTCAACGTGGTCCTCGTGCCGGTAGTAGTTTTGGTACAGCGTCGAGCCTTTCGCGTAGTACGGCGGATCGAGGTAAGTGAACGGGTGTTCAACCTCCGGGAGGCGATCGCGTAAGAAGGAGGCTGTGTCGACGCACGAGAGAGAGATCCGCGTCTTGAATCGCGCGATCCGGCGTATCCGCTGGATCAGGTCGTCGGTTCGCCAACGGGCGTCGATCTTCCACTTGCCCATCTGTTCGTATCCCCCGATGATGCCGCCGGTGAGGATGCCCGAACGGCAAGTGCGATTGAGGAAGAACGTTGAGTACGCGAGGTCGAGGTCGTCAGGAGCTTCCGCCTGTTGCATCGCCCGTTGGCGATGCCACTCCTCGACAGTCACCGACGCGTTCTTGATCCGCTCGCAAAGCTCGTCTGTCCGACTCAAGACGGCACTCCAAAAGGCGTAGATGCTGCGGTCGAGGTCGTTGATGTGGATGTGGCTCGCGTACTCCTCGAAGAGCAAGCTGAGCGCGACACCTGCGCCCCCCGCGTACGGCTCGACGTACTCGCAGCCGACGAGGTCGTTCTCGAGTAGCAGCAGCTTGAAGAAGTTAGCGACCTTGACCTTGCCGCCGGGGTAGCGGAGTGGGGAGGGATACTGCTGTCTGGCGGGAACCAGCATCCGCGTCACGTAGTCGGCCACAACTGCGCGACGAAGGGCTCAAGCTCATCCCACGACGCGTACAGGTCCGCGGATTTCGGGAACACGTACTCGTTATGGACGTACTGATGCAGAGTTACCAGGCTCGGGCCGAGGACAGTCTTGCTGCTCGCGGCCGTTTCGACGGCGCGGCGCAGCTTCATTGGGATGAGACTTCGCTTATGCAGGTCCTCGGCGACGAGCTTGAGGCGCTTCCCCAGCGGCGTGTTCCGTAGGTTCGTCTCAGTCATCAGCTGCCGATCGCTGATGTAGTGGTCAACGCTGAGTTCGATGAACACGCGCAGCATCACGGAGCACGCGTTCGGGTATTGCTCCGCGTTCAAGCTCAGGAGTTCGTTGTAGACCCGGTTGATGCGCGGGAGGGCGACGTCCATCTGCGCCGTCTTCGGAATCACGGTCGTCCGCGTGGGAGTCCGTGGCCGCGGCTTCCTCTTCGGGACGGGTCGCGGTTCCGTTGCACCTGACGCCAGGTCGTCTAAAAGCGCAGGCGAATCGAGCCGCGTTGACTTCTTCGGCAACGCCGCCGAAGGCAAGCTGTCGATGTACTTCCGGCGGTCGTGGGCGTGGTACAGCTGCGGGACAGTGATCTTTCCCGTCTTGAGGTCCTCAACGACGCGCGTCATTCCTTTCGCAAGCTCTTTCGCGGGGAACAGCCCCACGAGCTCACCTTGTGCGACGTCAATGCCGAGCTTCTCGCGAACGTAGGTCGTCTCAATGAGTCGCTCGACGTTGGTGAGGATCTTGCGGTTCGACGCGCGCGCCGCGTCGCTGAGTTCTCCGGCACCCTCGACAAACTCGATGAACTGCCGCGAAGGGTTGCGCTTGCCAGCATGTCGTTCTCGAAACCGTGCCTTCTCATCTGAGCCCCACTCGACCAAGCCGACGCCCTGATTCATCCCCGTATGACGCAACTCGATCCAATGCAGCGCCTCGTCCTCTGTTGCGAACAAGGTGCATGTGACCGTGTAGAGGGGGTCACTCTCGTACTTCGCCGAGAGCTCGTTCAGGCGACGGCCGAGGGCGGGGCTCAGGACCGGCGAGATGAGCGCGGGCGTTTCTAGCGCGCGGAGCGCGAGGATTCGGCGGTTCCCTTCTAGGACGCGGTATCGCTTCCGTCGGTCGCTCGTCGCCACCACGGCCGGAAGCGCGGTTGGGTCCAGCCCGTTGGAGACGATGTCCTCCGCGAGTTTGATGGTCCCTTCCGGCTGCTTCTGTGCGAGTTCAAGCGCCGTTTCCTGCAGGTTGGACGACGCCCCCGACAACCGCGGATTCTCGCTGCTGAGCAGGAGGTCAGAGATGGGAATCTCAACGATTTCGGGCATGAGGCTCGCCGAGTTTACGGTAGGCAAGCCCAAGGATGGAAGTGCTCTAGAGCACGGCCCAAGGTGGCACGTCCAACTCCGACGCTGCCGAAGAGCTGTTCGGTCTACGCCACTCG
>JALZOQ010000314.1 GCA_030913835.1 Actinomycetota bacterium
CCGCGGGTCTGCTCGGGCGCGCACTCGTCCGCTCGGTGGTCGGGTGATCCGGCTCGGCATCGACGCGACCTCAGTCGCTCCGAACGGCAAGGGGATCGCGCGCGTGCAGCGGGGGACCGTGGAGGCCTTGGCGGCGCTCGGCCGGCACGAGCTCGTCGTGTTCGCCCGGCATCCCGAGGAGCTCCCCGGCGTGCCCGTCGAACGCGTGACGCTGCGCCCGGCGCTCGTCTGGGAGCAGGTCGGCCTGTCCCGGGCCATCCAGGCGCAGCGGCTGGACGCGCTGCTGACGTGGACGGAGCGGCTGCCCTTGACGGGCGGTGGGCGGTTCCTTGTCTGGCTGTTCGAGCCGCCGACGCTGCGGATTCACCAGAACAGAGTCGTCGGCGCCGGCGCCTACCAGCGCGCGAGCGACCTCGTCACGCTCGCTCTCTGGCGCCGGAGCCTCGACCGTGCGGCGATCGTCTTCACCGGCTCCGACGCGACGGCCGAGGCGCTGCCCCGTTCGGCGGCGAGGGTCCGGACGCTCTACCCCGGGCTCGACCCGCGCTTCTCGCCGGGGCCTGGCGCCGACGAAGGGCGCTTCGTCCTGCACCTGGGCTCGAGCGACCCGCGCGACGACACCGAAACGGCGCTCGCGGCGTTCGAGCGGGCGCGGCCACGGCTCCCGGAGGGGACTCGACTTCGCGTCGTGGGGGGGTTCGACGGGCCGCCGGCGGAGGGAGTCGACTACCTCGGACGTGTGTCCGACGAGGAGCTCGTTTCGCTCTATCGGGGTGCGCTCGCCTATCTCGACGCGAGCCTGTATGAGGGGTTCGGCTACCAGGTGCTCGAGGCGATGGCGTGCGGAACACCCGTCGTCGCGACGCGCGTGACGTCGATTCCGGAGCTCGCCGACGGCGCCGCGCTCCTCTGTGAGGCGCGTGACGTGCACGCGCTCGCCGACGCGCTCGTCTCGGTGGCCACCGACCCCGTGCTCGCCGGGCGGCTCCGTGGCGAGGGGCTGGCCCGTTCCGGCACGTTCACATGGGAACGGACGGCCACCGAGCTCGCCGCGGCCGTCGAGGAGGTGGTCGGGTGATCGCCCTCCTCCACGGCCTGCGCGCTTACGGCGCAGTCGAGCGCTACGTCGCAGCGGTCGCGTGTGGCCTTCGCGACCGCGGCGAGGAGGTGGTGCTGATCCACCTCGACGCCGCCGCGCTCGCCCCCTTCGCCGAGCTCGGAGTTCAGACCGTGCGGCTGCGACCCGGCCCGGCGCCGCGCCTCACGCGCGACCTCGCGCGCGTTCTCCGCCGTCGTCGGCCCCGCGTGGCGCACGTCGTCGAGGTGTGGCCCCCCGCGCTCGTGGCCGCACGGCTCGCGCGCGTGCCGCGCGTCATCGTCACGCACCACACCCCGGAGCTGCCGCGCCACGACAACCTCGCCGGACGCCTCTGGTGGAAGCTGGGCTGGGCGACTCGGCCGCTCGTGATCTATACGTCCGAGGCGGATCGCAGCCGTGACGGACGACGCCCGAGCCGCGTCGTTCCGCTCGGGATCGACCTGGAGCGGTTCGGTGGCGGACGCCCCGTACTCGAGGGCACCGTTGTCGGGAACGTCGCGCGCCTCGCGGAGCAGAAGGGCCACCGCACCCTTCTCGCCGCCGTCCCCGCCGTGCTCGAGCGGCACCCCGACGCGACCTTCGCAATCGCCGGAGACGGCGAGCTTCGTGAGGAGATCGAGCGCCTCGCTGCGCCGCACCGCGAACGCGTGGCGTTGCTGGGCGAGCGGAGCGACGTGCCGGACCTCCTTGCGTCGTTCGCCGTGTTCGCGTATCCCTCGCGCTTCGAGGGGCTCTGCCTCGCGGTGATCGAGGCCCAGGCCGCCGGCGTGCCGGTGGTCGCGACTCCCGTCGGCGGGATCCGCGAGACCGTCGTCGACGGCGAGACCGGCCTGCTCGTGCCGCCCGACGATCCGCAGGCGCTGGCCGGCGCGATCATCCGCCTGCTCGACGACCGGGCTTTCGCGCAGCGGCTCGCCGACCAGGCCAGGGAGGGGGCGCAGAGCTACTCGGAGGAGCGGATGGTCCACCGGACGCTCGCGCTCTACGACGAGATGCGATAGAGCGTGAGCGATTCGTTGGCGTACACGCGTTGGAACGTCGGCGGCGCGACTTCGCCGTTCGGTAGGGCGGCGTAGAAGGATCCGAACCGGCGCGCCAGTGGCAGCTGGGCGGGCTGGAGCTCTCCTCGCAGGACGCGGGAGTTCAACAGGAGGCGTCGGTCGAGCTCTCGCGGTTGCGAGGTGAGGCGGCCGTCGTACCAGCCGGCGAGGTAGATCTGGCGACCCCCGATGCTCGGATAGTTGTTCCACCCCTGGCGGCCGTCGACGGCCTTGCCGGTCATGCTGGTGAAGACGAGGCCATCCGGCGGGACGAGGGACCTCACATGTCTCCAGAGCTCGTAGTCGGCGGTCGTCAGCGTCGTGGACTGCTCCGAGAGGGCCAGCTTGCCCGCCTGCACCGCCGCGACGGAGGCTGCGAGCGCG
>JALZOQ010000357.1 GCA_030913835.1 Actinomycetota bacterium
GCAAAAGCCAGCAGGCACGCGGATGCCTTCGATCCGCGACAGCTCCCCCAGGTGCGCGCCCTTGCCGCCAACGACCACGACCTGCGTCTGGTCAATCTCCTGGAAACCCAACACGTAGCAGCCCATCCGCTCACCTTTCTTTCGCGTCGCACGTTGGTGGGATGAGCCATCACCTCTATACACCCCAAGCCCGATGTTTCTTTAGTCCGGCCTCCTTATCGGACCGCCCCATGATCTTCTGGCGAGTCGCGCGTTCGCCCCATCGCCACGGCCAGTGTTCAGGAATGTCACCTGAGGCGCTCCTAGCCGCCGGGAGGAGGAGTTCCGTTGGAACGATGTCAGAGTGGGTTACGCAGCGACTCTAGATGGATCAGCCTCGCCTGGGCGAGCGTCCTGTCCCCCGAGAGGTCTAACCAAGCCGATACCGACGATGGGCGCACCTGGGATCGAACCAGGGACCTCTCGCGTGTGAAGCGAGCGCTCTCCCGCTGAGCTATGCGCCCTAGCTAAGACCGCGGGACGTAGGAGGAATGCTTAGCGCTGCTACCTCCCGGTCCTGACGCGGTTCACACACTCCTACTCCCGCGGCTCTCGAATCGTAGCTCGCGAGAAGTCCAATGGCGCCGATGGCGGCTTTGCCGGCGTCGGCTCGCTTGGCGGGGCCCGAGGACACCCGAAGAAGTTGAGCGCGAAGCGACTTCTTCGGGTTGAGCGCCGCTACCTCCCGGTCCTGACGCGGTTCACACACTCTCAGTGCCGCGGCTCGCGAATCGTAGCGGCTAGCGGCGGACTAGATATCGCCGCTAAACGCGTCGCAGGTGTTGGGATCCCCGGTGTCGAAGCCCTTGCGGAACCACTTCGTCCGCTGCTCCGAGGAGCCGTGCGTCCACGACTCGCGGTCGATCTCGCCCGTCGCCGCGCGCTGAAGGCGGTCGTCGCCCACCGCCGCCGCCGCGCCCAGGCCCTCCTCGATGTCGCCTGGCTCGAGCTGGCCCTGCGCGTACGCCGTATGTCCCCAGACTCCGGCGAAGCAATCGGCCTGCAGCTCGAGCCGCACGGAGAGGTCGTTCGACTCGTCGGGGCTGCGCTGCTGCGCGCTCCTCACCTCGTCCGAGATCCCGGTGACCTTCTGGACGTGGTGGCCGAACTCGTGGGCGATCACATACGCCTGTGCGAAGTCGCCGGGCGCGCCGAAACGGCTGCGGAGGTCGCGGAAGAAGTCGAGGTCGAGGTAGACCTTCAAATCGGCCGGGCAGTAGAACGGGCCGGTCGCCGACGACGCTGCCCCGCAGCCGGTGGTCGTCCCACCGGTGAAGAGGACGAGCGTTGTGGGCTGGTACGTCTTTCCAGCCCGCTGGAACTCCTGCTGCCAGTGCTTCTGGACGTCGTCGACGACGAAGCCGACGAAGTCCTTCAGCGTGGCGTCCGGGTCGGGACCCTGCCGGGTCCCCGTGGCGGGAGCGGCTTGCGGGAACGGGTCGAGCCGCGGGTCGATGCTGGCTCCGCCACCACCGCCGCCGCTCAATGCGTTGAGCACCACGATCGCGATCAGCACGACGAGGCCAACCCCTCCACCGCCGACGCCGATCGGAATGCCCATGCCGCGGCCGCCGCCCATCCCGCGACGGTCCTCGATCTGACCTCCTCCGACTCCTCGACGCCACTTCATGAGCAAGCCTGGTACCCGCCTACGCGGGATCGAATCGCGCGGAATTACACGCGTAGCGGGATGCTCTGCGCGAAGCGGAAGACGTTCTTCGGGTCGTACTTCCGCTTCACGCGCGCGAGGCGCGGGAGATTCGTCCCGTAGTACGCGTGCTTCCAGCTCGCGAGCTCGGGATCGATGTAGTTCTGATACGCGAACCCCGAGACGTGCGGACGCATGTCGGCGTAGAGGTCGCGGATCCACTCAAGATTTGCCTGCGCGACAGTGCTCGAGCCCCACGATGCGATGTACTGCATGGAGAAGAGCGCGTCACGGTGCACGAACGCAGTCGCGCTCTTGGGGACGCGGTTTACGGCCCCGCCGTGGGCGTCGAGCAGGATCGTCGCCGCGCCGAGCCGGGAATCGGCTTGGCGGCTCTCCATCGCGCGCACGAGCACGTCGATCGCTGCTCCAGACAGCTTCTTGTTGGCGTAATCGGACTTCGCCTTGAACGTCGCGTGAGCCGGGGCCTTGCAGTCGACCGCGTCGCGGCAGTTCGCCCACAGCCGCTGCGCCTCGATGAACGAACGAGTCCGGACGTTGAGCCCCGACGGCTGGCCCGTGACGGCGAACAGCTG
>JALZOQ010000213.1 GCA_030913835.1 Actinomycetota bacterium
AGGTAGGGATGCTCCTCCTCCTCGGAATCGGCTTTCTCGCAGGCATGGTCACCGCGATCTCTCCGTGCGTCCTCCCCGTCCTGCCGATCCTGCTCGCCGGCGGCGCGACCGACGAGGAGCCGCGCCGTCCGTACGCGATCGTCGCCGGCCTCGCTGCGAGCTTCGTCGTGTTCACGCTGACCGCGGCGTGGCTCCTCGACCAGCTCGCACTGCCGGAGACATTCCTGCGCGACCTCGCACTCGCGCTCCTGTTCGTACTCGCGGCCTCGCTACTCGTTCCCCGCCTCGGTCTGCTGCTCGAGCGGCCGTTCGTCCGCCTCGGGCGCCGCTCTGGACGGAACCTTGGCGGCGGCTTCCTGCTCGGGGCCAGCCTCGGGCTCGTCTTCGTCCCCTGCGCGGGCCCTGTGCTGACCGTGATCACCGTCAGCGCGGCCAGCATGGACGTTGGCCTGGAGACGGTCGGACTGACGATCGCCTATGCGCTCGGCGCGGCCGTGCCGATGCTCGCGGTCGCGGTCGGGGGTCAGCGCGCCGCCAGGGCTCTGCGGCCTCGTGCGCAGCAGCTGCGGGTCGCAGCAGGAGTCCTGATCGCCGCATCCGCCCTTGCGATCGTCTTCCATCTCGACACGAAGGCGCAAACCGCGATCGGCGACTACACGACCTACCTCCAGGAGAAATTCGAGCGGACCCCGACCGCCCAGAAGAAGCTCGCTTCGCTGCGCGGTGGCGCAGGCGGCGTGGCGCGGGCCGCTTCGCCGCTCGGGTCCGGGCTCGCCGACTTCGGCGAGGCCCCCGACTTCCGCGGGATCTCGCACTGGCTGAACACGGACGGCGAGCGCCCGCTGAGCATGCAAGGCCTGCGCGGCAAGGTCGTCTTGATCGACTTCTGGACGTATTCGTGCATCAACTGCCTGAGGACGCTCCCGCACGTCACCGCCTGGTACGAGCGCTATCGACCGAGCGGACTCGTCGTCGTCGGGGTCCACAGCCCTGAGTTCGTCTTCGAGCGCGACCTGTCGAACGTTCGCGGCGCCTCCAAGCGGCTCGGCGTCGACTACCCCGTCGCCCTGGACAACGGCTTCGAGACGTGGAACGCGTACGCCAACCAGTACTGGCCGGCCAAGTACCTGATCGACCGCCGGGGACACGTGCGCTACGCGCACTTCGGCGAAGGCGAGTACGCAAAAACCGAAAGGCTGATCCGGCGGCTCCTGGCCGACCGCCGCGGCGTTCGCCTGCCCGCGGCCGAGCCGAAAGCCGACCGGACACCGCGTGAGCTCGTCACCCCAGAGTCGTACCTCGGCTACCAACGGCTCGACCGCTACGCGGGGCTACCCGTGCGGGAGGACAAGCTCGCTCGCTACACCTTCCCGCGGATCCTCCCGCAGAACGAGCTTGCGTACGCAGGCGAGTGGCTCGTTGGGCCGGAACGGATCGTCGCCGGAAAGCGTGCCCGGCTGCGGCTCCACTTTCACGCGAGCCGCGTGTACCTCGTCCTGAGCGGGAAGGGCAGCGTCGAGAAGCTCGTCGACGGCAAGCGGATGGGCTCGGTGCGGGTCGACGGCGATCGTCTGTACACCCTGCTCGAGCTGCCGCGGCTCGCCGACGCAGTGCTCGAGCTGCGCTTCACGCCGGGCCTCTCGGCCTACGCCTTTACGTTCGGCTAAGGCGCCGACTCGGCGGCGCCGTCGTCAGGACGCCTCGGCTTGACGCTACTGCTCGCGCGGGGCGTCCGGTCCGCCGTCGGCCTCGCGTTCGCGCAGGAAGCGCGTGAGCTCCGCCGCGAGCGAGTCTCCGGAGGGCAGCTCGGCCTCCGTGACCTCGTCGATCGCGTCGCTTCGCTGCTCCAGCTCCTCGACGTACGAGGCCGTATCGGAGTCGGAGGCGACCGCCTCGCTGACCTGCTCCGCGTACGTCTCCGCAGCCTCCGACAGCTCGGTGGTCTCGATCTCGACCCCCAGGAGGTCACCGAGGCGCACGCAGAGCGCATGCGCTGCCCGAGGGCTGGGCGCGAGCGAAACGTAATGCGGCACTGCGGCCCAGAGGCTGACCGACGGGATTCCCGAGCGCCTGCACGCGTCGTGGAGGACACCGACGATCCCGGTCGGCCCCTCGTAGCGCGAAGCCTGAAGTCCCATCGACTCGATCAGAGCAGAATCGGTCGCGCTGCCCGTCACCGGCGAAGGTCGCGTGTGGGGGACGTCGGCAAGCAGCGAGCCGAGCGTGACGGTGAGCTCTACGCCGAGCTCCGCGGAGAGGCTGACGATCAGATCGGTGAACGTCCGCCAGCGCAGGTTGGGCTCGATCCCGAGCAGGAGGACGGCGTCGCGGCTCGTTCCCGGGATCCGAGCGTGGTAGAAGGCGTTGTCCGGCCAGTCGATCCGCCGGCTCACCCCGTCGACGAGTGAGACCTGCGGCCGGGTGGCCTGGAAGTCGAAGAAGTTCTCGGGCTCGATCTCGGCGAATCGCGCCGCGCGCCACACTTTCGCAAGGTAGCCGCCGGCGAGCGACGCGCCCTGTCCACCGTCGTTCCAGCCGCGGAACGCGGTGATCAAAACGGGCTCGTTGAGGCTCGGCCGGCGCGTGATGCGGAGCTCTTCCGCCATCACGGAAGTCTACGCGCGCGCCAGAGGGCGCCGAACCAGGCTCGCCAGCGCAACGGTTCCGGCCCAGACGGCCGCCGAGACGGCCACGTGGGCCAGCACGAGACCCCACGGGAGGTGCGTCCGGTACTGGAGCTCGCCCAGCCCCATCTGGATCACCGTGAGAAGCGCTACGCCAGCCGCCCCGCGGAGGGCGAGAGGCGAGCGGTCGCGGCGCGCGGCCAGGTAGCCGAGCAGGAAGATCAGGCCCAGCCCGAACAGGGCGACCGCCGCGGCATGGAAGACGAGGGCGACGTCGAGCGTCCCGAAGCGCGTGACCTCCTCACCCCCCGAGTGCGGGCCGGCCGCGGTCGCGAAGGCGCCCGAGACCAGCAGGCCAAAGCAGGCCGCAGGAAGTAGGGGTACGAACCGGCGGACCTCCTCGGGCAGGGCAGGCTCCCGGTCTCCCCGCTCGAGCCGCAATCCGTCCAGCAAGATCAGCACCGCCCCGCCGAGGAGCAGGATCGACAGGAGCAGGTGGGGCATGACGATCAGAGGGTGCAGGTCGAGGTAGACCGTGATCGCGCCGAGCGGCGCCTGCGCGAGCGTCCCGAGGAAGACCGCCACGCCGAGCCAGGCCGTCCGCCGCGGCAGTCGCGGCGTCAGGAAACCGGCAACCGCGATCAGCAAGGTCACGAGAATCGTGAGGCCCGCGACCATCCGGTTCCCGAACTCGATGTACGAGTGGAAGCCGCTGGCGGGAAACGGATTCCCGGGCTGACACCCGGGCCAGTGCTCGCAGCCGAGCCCTGAAGCGGTGAGCCGGACGGTGGCGCCCGTGGCGACGATCGCGAAGAGCATGAGCGCCCCAAGCGCCGCGAGCCGGCGGAACGCCCTCGGCGAGAGCGCGAGCGCACGCAACCGGCCGAGCCGGGTCGTCTCGACCTGCTGCATCGATTTCGAGTCTAGAGCAGCGGTTCGAGCAGAGCCGGGTAGCCGTCCGCGCCCTCGAACGGCGTCGGCCGCGAGCCGAGGAACAGGGGCCGGTCTGCGGCGTTCAGGAGCACCGGCATCAGGTCGGGGCCGCGCAGCTGCCCGAGAATCCCGGCGGCGCACGTGCTCTCCCCGAATTCCGTGACCGCGTCCGCGCGCACCCCAGGGCCGGCCACGACGAGCGGCACAGGGTCGCCGGAATGGATCACGTCGGGCGACGCCGGCGTCGCGTGGTCGCCGGTCAGGCAGACGATCGCGCGGTCGACCGGGAGGTCTGCGAGTGCGGCGTCGAGCGTTTCGATCGTCCGCTGCTTGATGCGCGGGTCCTTGG
>JALZOQ010000215.1 GCA_030913835.1 Actinomycetota bacterium
GGTTCCACCCGGCGGGAGGGCGTGGATCAGCTCCGACTTCGCCTCGGCGATCCGTGCCAGCGAGCCGAGCTTCTCGAGGTGGACGGGAGCGATCGTCGTGATCACGCCGACATCTGGCCGCGTGAGCGCCGCGAGCTCGGCGATCTGGCCCAGGCCGCGCATGGCGAGCTCGAGGATGCAGACCTCGGTGTTCGGCTCCAGGCAACTGAGCGTGAGCGGGACGCCGATCTCGTTGTTGTAGCTCCGCTCGGCAGCGACCAGACGTGCGTGCGGGCGTACGAGCGCGGCGAGGATGTCCTTCGTCGAGGTCTTGCCCATCGAGCCGGTGATCGCGACGAACCGCGCGGTGCTCCGGTCGCGAACAAGGCGCCCGATCGCCGCGAGCGCGCCGAACGCGTCCTCCGGAACGAGCACGGCCCCGGCACGCCGCTCGCGCGCGTGATCGACGTAGCGCAGGCCGTCGCCCACGACCACGAACAGGTCACCGGGGTCGATCCGGCGCGAGTCGACCTGGACCCCGGTGACGTGGATCGGGCCCAGCCGCTCGAGCCGGCCCAGGCGGAGAGCGTCGATCGCGTCGAGCTCGAGCGGGATCACGCCGCGGCTCCGATCCGCCGCAGCGCCTCGCGCGCGACCTCGCGGTCGTCCCACGGAAACGTCTCGCCGCCGATGTGGCGGCCCTGCTCGGGCGAGAGGCCGGCGATCACGACGACGTCGCCTTCGTGGGCGAGCCGGAGAGCACGCTCGATCGCGAGTGCGCGGTCCGGCTCGACCTCGGCGCCGGGGCCGGTCCCTTCGACGATGTCCTCGATGATCGCGATCGGATCCTCCGTGCGCGGATTGTCGGAGGTGACCACGACGACGTCCGCCCCCTCGGCCACCGCTCGCCCCATCTTCGGCCGTTTGCTGCGGTCACGATCTCCGCCCGCTCCGAAGACACAGATGACACGGCCGTCGGTGAGCTCACGCGCCGCGCGGAGCACGCGCTCGAGCGAGTCGGGCGTGTGCGCGAAGTCGACGATGACCTGGAACGGCTGTCCCGCGTCCACCGGCTCGAAGCGGCCCGGGACGACCTCGAGCGCCTCGATGCCCCGTCGGATCGCCGCCTCGTCCAAGCCGAGCAACCGTCCGGCCGCAAGCGCGCCCAGCGCGTTCTCGACATTGAAGCCGCCGCGCAGCTTGAGCTCGATCCCCTCGAGCGAGTCTGGCCCGACCGCCGCGCCGCCGGCCACCCCGAAGGTCAGGGCGTCGGGCAGCTCGTCGGCGAGTCGCCGCCCGTACGGGTCGCCCACGTTGACGGCGGCCGTGTCGGCCTGCGCGAAGAGCCGGCGCTTCGCCTCGAAGTAGTCGTCCATCGAGCCGTGGAAGTCGAGGTGATCCTGGGTCAAGTTCGTGAAGACGAGCACGGCGAAGCGAGTCTGGTCGAGCCGGTGCAGCGTGGACGCGTGCGACGAGGCCTCCATCGAGACACTCCCGTTGCCGGCGTCGAGCATCTCGCGGAGGAGCCGCTGGAGGTCGATCGCCTCGGGAGTGTTCAGCTTCGCCTGACGACGCTCGCCGCCGACCCGCCGCTCGATGTTGCCGAGCAGCCCCGGACGCTTCCCGGCGGCCTCGAGGATGGAGAACATCAACAGCGCGGTCGTCGTCTTCCCGTTCGTCCCGGTCACGGCCGCGACGGTCAGGTCCCGTGTCGGGTGCCCGAAGAACGCGTCAGCAACGACCGCCATCGCGGCACGCGAGTCGCCGACGACGAGCTGCGCAACGTCGAGCTCGAGTGGCCGCTCGACGACGAGGGCGACCGCCCCCCGCCCGACCGCCTCGGCCGCGAAGTCGTGCCCATCCGCCTTCGCGCCGTGGACGCAGAAGAAGAGCGCGCCGGGTGTGACCTCCCGGACGTCGTACGCGAGATCGACTACCTCGACAGGACCGTCTCCGACGATCTCGCTGGGTTCGAGGACGGCGATGGCTTCGTCGAGCCTCATCGCCCGCCGAGCCTACCGGGGCGCGTCCGGCGGCACTTCGAGGTACTGCAGTCCGAAGCGGGCAATCGCCTGGAACGCGGGAGCCGCGACGACCCCGCCGAAGATCGCGCCCTTCGGCTCGTCGATCGTCACGAGCACGACGAGCCTCGGAGCCGCGGCGGGGACGAAGCCGACGAACGACGCCACGTACTTCCCGGTCGTGTACCCGTTCGGCCCCGGCTTCTCGGCGGTCCCGGTCTTTCCGGCCACCTGGTAGCCGTCGATCGCGGCCGACGTTCCCGTGCCGCCCTCGGCGACGACACCCTCGAGCATCTCCACGAGCGACTGGGCGATCGCAGGCGTGACGATCCGCTTGCGGCTAAGCGTCGGCCGGCCGCGACCGGTGATGTGGTCGACGATGTGCGGCTGCACCCACAGGCCACGGTTCGCGATCGACGCGTAGGCCGCCGCCATCTGGATCGGCGTGACCGCGATGCCCTGGCCGATCGGCACGTTGCCGATCGTCGAGCCCGACCAGCGGTCGAGCGGCAGGACGATCCCGCGGCTCTCGTCGGGGAACCCGATCCCGGTCTTGTGCCCGAAGCCGAAGCGCGAGATCCACTCGGCGAGCCTTGCGGAGCCGAGCTTCTCGCGGGCGATCGTGATCGCGCCCACGTTGGAGGAGTGCGAGAGGATCTGCTTCACGCTCATCGTCTCGATCCCGCGGTGCTCCGCGTCGTGGACGACGCGATCGGCGATGTGGATTTCGTACGGAAGGGTGAAGGAGGTGTCCGGCGTCACGACGCCTTCCGACAGGGCGCCGGCGACAGTCACGAGCTTGAAGGTCGATCCGGGCTCGTACGTGTCGGTGACCGCACGGTTGCGCTGCAGGTCGCGCGCCACTTCAGCGAAGCGGTTCCCGTCGAACCCGGGCTGCGTGGCCAGGGCGAGCACGTTGCCGTTGCGCGGGTCGAGCACGACGGCGGTCCCGGAGACGGCGCCCCACCTCGACACGGTCTCGCGGAGCACCTGCTCGGCGTTCGATTGCAGCGTCCCGTCCAGGGTCAGGTACACGTCACGTCCCTGGACGGCAGGGCGCTCGCGGACGACGTCGATCGCGCGTCCGATGGGATCGGTGACCATCGTCTCGGCGCCGGGCTTCCCCGCGAGCTCGCGGTCGAGGGCGAACTCGAGCCCCGCAAGTCCGTTGTTGTCGACGCCGGCGAAGCCGAGCGCCTGTGCGGCCACCGTCTGCTGCGGATACGAGCGCCGCTCCTCCGGATAGAAGTGCAGCCCGGCGAGGCCCTTGCGCTCGAGCGCCGCCGCTCGCTGGGGGTCGGCCTTCCGCTCGACGTACACAAAGCTCTTCGTGCGGTCGGCGAGCTGTGGATACAGCTTGTCCGAGTCGAGGTTCAGGACGCGGCCTGCTGCGATCGCGACGGCACGCGGATTCCGAATCTGCGTCGGGTCGGCGTAGACCGTGGTCGCCTGCTCGCCGATCGCGAGCGGCTCGCCGTTCCGGTCGAAGATCGTGCCCCGGCCGGCCGGGATCGTCGTCGTCGCGACGTGCTGGCTCGTCCCGAGCTCCGACAACGACGCGGCTCGCACGCCCTGCAGCCACACGGCCCGCATCAGCGTCCCCGCGAACGCGAGCGCGAAGACGGCGAGGAGGAGGCGGATCCGGCGGTTGACGACCCTGGGCGCCAACCCGGCCGCTACCTGCTGAGGTCGAGGTAGGTGACCTTGTCCACCGCGGCCGGCACGACGCCGAGGCGGTGGCGGGCGAGCGCCTGGATCTTCGGCGCGGCGGCGGCGCTCGAGAGCTGCGACGAGAGCGCGGCGTTCTCGGCACGCAGCTGGATGCGCTCCTGCCCGAGCCGGTCGAGCTGCATGTTCAGCCGCAGGACTGCGACGTTGAGCGCGACGACCCCGGTGAGCAGGACCGCGACCGCGGCGATCCAGAGCACGCTTCCGGCGACACGCGGTTGCGAGCGAGCGCGCCGCCGCACGGGCGGCACCGCGACGGG
>JALZOQ010000389.1 GCA_030913835.1 Actinomycetota bacterium
TACTTCGTCGCGTGCTGCCTGCTCGCCCGGAAGCTGAACCGTCCCGTCCAGTGGACGGAGTGGCGCACCGACCAGCACACGGCGAACGCACACGGGAACGAGCGCTGGTTCCAGGAGATCGAAGTGCCCGTCAAGGCCGACGGGACGCTGCTCGGCTTCAAGGTCAAGGCGATCGACGATTGCGGCGCCTTCCCGCGCTACGAACCCCTCGGCTGCATCATCTGGGCCCAGGTCACGCCGGGGTGCTACCGCTGGCGGAACATCCGCGTCGACTTCACGCAAGTAACTACGAACAAGTCACCGGTCTCACCGAATCGCGGCTACTCGCGCATGCAGCACCTCTGGCTGACGGAGCGGATCATCGACATCGTCGCGAACGAGCTCGGGCTCGACCCGATCGAGGTGCGCAAGAAGAACTACGTCAAGCACGAGGAGATGCCGTACGAGACGCCCAACGGCTGCATCTACGACTCGGGCGACTACGCGCGCTGCCTCGACATCGCGCTCGAGCTGATCGACTACCCGTCGATCGAGGAGCGCCGAGCCGAGGCCGAGAGCCGCGGGAAGCTGCTCGGGATCGGGATCGGCTCGACGCTCGACTCGGGGACGAACAACTTCGGCCAGTCGCAGCTCGTGAACCCCGACCTGCAGTTCTCCGGGAACAACGAGGTCGCGACGGTCAAGCTCGACATCTTCGGCGAGATCGTCGTCACGCTCGGCACCGTCCCGCAGGGCCAAGGCCACGAGACGACGGCGGCGCAGGTCGTCGCCGACATCCTCAGCTGCTCGCCCGACGACATCAACGTCCGTCCCGGGCACGACACGTACTGGAACTCGCACGCGGGCTTCTCCGGCACGTACGCGAGCCAGTTCGCAGTGACCGGCCTCGGCGCGGTCAAGGGCGCGACCGACCTGCTTGCCGCGGAGATGAGGAAGCTCGCCTCGGTCGTCCTCGGGTGCGCCCCCGACGACATCGAGCTCCACGAGGGGATGGCGCGGATGAAGGCCAACCATGAGGCGGCGCTTCCGTACATGGCGCTCGGCGCGATCCTGAACGCGAACAACGCGGGGCTCCCCGAGGATCTCGACGTGACGCTCAACTGCCGCTACGTCTATCGGCCGCTCTTCGACGTGCCTGACAAGGAGCGGAAGTTCGGCAATCTCACGCTCACGTACGCGACGCAGATCCACGCGTGCGTGGTCGAGGTCGACCCGGAGACCGGCGTCTACGAGATCGTCGACTACGCGGCTGTGGACGATTGCGGCAAGCGGATCCACCCGCAGATCGTCGAGGGCCAGGTGCACGGCGCGACGGCGCAAGCGCTCGGTGCGGCGACGCACGAGACGTTCACCTACGACGAGCAGGGGAACCTCTTGACGCCGAACTTCTACGACTACCACGTGCCGCACGCGCTGGACATGCCGCCGATGAAGAACGGGTTCATCGAGTCGGAGTCGCCGTTCACACCGCTCGGCGCGAAGGGGATGGGTGAGGGCGGCGGCGCCGGGATCCACGCAACGTGCGCAGCGCTCCAGGACGCGCTTCGGCCGCGCGGCAACCCGATCGTGACGGACAGCTGCAATCCCTACCACCGCGTGTGGTCGCTGCTGCAGGATCCCGAGGCGAGTCGCAGCGGCGTCTCGGTGGAGGCACGGTGAGGGTCGCAGGCGAGCACGACTTCACGGCGCCGCGTCGGACGGTGTGGCACGTCCTCAACGACCCGAGCTCGATGGCGGCGACGATGCCCGGCATCGAGAGCTTCGACGTGAAGGACGATCGCCACTGGCGGGCGAACGTGAAGATCCCGCTCGGGCTCGGCGGCCTCAAGATGAGCGTCGACTTCACGAAGCTCGAGGAGCGCGAGCCCGAGTTCGCCAGGTTGCAGGCCAAGGGGAACGGCGTCGGAGCGATCATGAACATGGAAACGCAGTTCCATCTCAGCGAAGCTGGTGCAGGCACCCACATGCGTTGGGAGGCGGACGTGAACATCGGCGGGCCGGTCGGGTCGATGGGCCAGCGTGTCCTCCAGCCGATCGTGAACCAGCAGGTGGCCAACGTGCTGAACGCACTCGAGAAGCAGGTGAACGAGGCGGCGGGCTCCGAGCCGAAGGTGCACACCGGTTCCGAGCCGGGCGGAAATCCGATGGAGCCGGGAGTCGCGGAAACCGGCGTCGCCGAGGGCGGCTCGTTGGGCGGCAGCGGCTCGCTCGGAACTCCGCCCGCGTCGACCGACATCCCGCCGCCCGCGACCGACCCGGAGGTGAAGGACGCGGGGCCGCCCGCCGAAGGCTCGCCGACCACCGAGCCCGCGGAGGGCACGAGCGGCGCCGACGAGGGGCTCAACCCCTTGGCGCCCCAGTCCTACGAGCCGAAGCCCGAGGGGCCGACGACCTCGACCGAAGACTGACCTGACGCCTCCGTTCCGCATCGGCGTCATGCAGCTCACGATGGAGCCGCTCGACGAGATGCTCGAGTCGGCCCGCGTGATGGACGAGGCCGGCCTGGACACCGTCTGGCTGGCCGAGGCCTACCCGTGGTGGCGCAAGCATGGGATGGAGGCGCGGTCGTCGACCGTCGTCTCCGCCCTGATGGCTCGCGGGACCGAGCGACTGACGATCGGCTGGGGGATCATCTCGCCGTTCACGAGGCATCCAGTCCAGGCCGCGATGGACGCACGGGTCGTCCAGGAGGCGGCGGGGCCCGGCCGGTTCCTGCTCGGGTTCGGGACGTCGAAGATCTTCCTGAACAACGCGAAGATGCAGACGAAGAAGACGCTCGGCCCGATGCGCGACGCGGTCGCGATCGTGCGTGGGGTGCTGGGCGGTGACGCGTTCCAATACGAGGGCGAGACGTGGAGCGCCGACGTGCCTGCGCTCGCTCCGGACGCGCACGCGCCGCGCGACGTGCCCCCGGTCTACGTCGCTGCGACGGCGCCGAAGATGCAGGCGCTCGCGGGCGAGATCGGCGACGGTTGCCTGACTCCGTCCATCACGACGCCGGCGTTCGTGCGCTACACCCGCGAGAACGTCAAGGCGGACATCGACATCGGCTGCACCGTCGTCGCGTCGATCCACGAGTCGGATCGGGCGGCGGGGCGCGACGGCGCGCGCGAGATCGCCGGGATGTACCTCGCGAACAAGGTCCAGAACATCAAGGGGGCGGCCGACACGCTGCTCGAGCTCGCGGGCATCGACGTCGAGGAGATCCGTCCGGTTGCCGAGGCGATGGAGCGCGGCGGGCGGCTCGCCGCGAAGGAGCAGGTGACCGACTCGATCCTCGACCGCTGCAAGCCGATCGCAGGCACGCCCGAGGAGTGCATCGCGGCGATCGAGGAGTACCGCGACGCCGGCTGTACCCACGTCATGCTGGAGCTGTGGGGCGAGAACCGGCACGAGCAGATCCGGCTCTTCGGCGAGCGGGTCGTGCCGCATTTCCGCTCGTGAAGGTTGATCGCGACCGGCTCGTCGAGACCGCGAGCCGGATGATCGGCGTCCACAGCTTCACCGGCGACGAGCAGCGGATGGCCGAGCTGATGGTCTCGTTGTACGAAGAGATGGGGCTGCAGGTGCAGTGGCAGCAGGTCGAGGACGACCGCGCGAACGCGCTCGGCACCTGGGCGGGCACCGGCGGGGGGAAATCGCTGATGTTCAACGGCCACGTCGACACGTCGTATTCGGGACGCGAGCCGTGGCTTCGTGACGTCCCGGGCTTCCAGCCCGAGGCGTTCGAGCGCGATGGGCGTCTGTACGGGCTCGGGATCTCGAACATGAAGGGTGCGCTCGCGTGCTACGTCGAGGCGGTGCGTGCTCTGCAGGACGCAGGCGTGCGGTTGCAGGGGGACGTCCTCATCGCTGCGGTCGCCGGCGAGATCGAGAAGACGCAGTACGCCGACGCCACGGGCGGCGAGTTCCGCGGCTACGCCGCCGGGACGCGCTACCTCGTGACGCACGGCGGCGTGGCCGACATGTGCCTGCTCGGCGAGCCGACGGAGGGCAAGGTTGTGCTCGGGCACTTCGGCGCGCTCTGGCTACGCATCCGCGTGCACGGCAACTTCATCCACACCGCTTTCAGCGAGGGGAAGCGCGATCAGAACTCGATCCTGCGAGCGCACCAGATCCTCGGCGCCGTCCAGGAATGGATCCCGACCTGGGAGGACGATCCGGCGAACGCCTATCGCGGCGCCAAGGCGATCGTCAACATCGGCGCGATCGAGGGCGGGTTCGGCTGGCGTGTCTCGCGGACGCCACACCACACGGATCTCTTCCTCGACGTGCGCGTGCCGCCGACGAAGGAGATGGGCGTCGCGCGGCGCGAGGTGCTCGATTGGGTACGCACGCTCGGCGAGCGATTTCCGGACTACGGCGTGGAGGGAGAGGTCTACGTCACGGCTCCCGGGGCGGAGATCGATGAGGGGCACGAGCTCGTCGCTGCGGTCGACGCCGCGCACGAGGAGGTCTTCGGGGCGAAGCCGGAGCGCGACGTCACGCGTTGGTTCAGCGACGCATCCGCGCTGACGCGCTACGGGATCCCGACGCTCAACTACGGCACGTCCACCGGTCTGATGGATGTCGAGCTAGGCGAGAATCTCGAGATCGACGGACTCGTCAAGACGGCGGAGACCTACGCCCGCGTGGCGATGCGGGTGTGCGGGGTCGCCGCGTGAAGCTCGTCACCTACGACGACGGCAAGGTCGGGCGGATCGAGGGCGACGAGATCGTGCGCTTCGACGTCCCGACAATGCGGGAATGGTTCGAACGCGGCGGCGCCGGTGAAACGGGTGAGCGGACGCCGCTGGCCGAAGCGAGGCTGCGTGCCCCGATCGTTCCGAAGAAGTTCTTCCACACCGCCGGCAACTTCCGGGAGCACGAGGAGGAGTCCAAGCGCGTCGACTGGTCGCACGAAATCGCGCCGTGGATCGTCTTCTTCCAGAACGTCGACGCGATCATCGGGCCGGACGACCCGATCGTCTATCCCGAGCATCTGACCGAGGAGCTCGACTACGAGCTCGAGCTGGCGGTCGTGCTGAAGAAGGGCGGTAAGTGGTTCGGCGCCGACGAGGCGATGGACTACGTGGGCGGCTACGTGATCTTCAACGACATTACCGCGCGGGACATCCAGCGGCGTGAGATGCGATCCGGCGTCTTCTCGTATTCAAAGGCGATCGACACGTTCTGCCCGCTCGGCCCGTGGATCGTG
Source organism: Actinomycetota bacterium (assembly GCA_030913835.1). GTDB lineage: Bacteria > Actinomycetota > Thermoleophilia > Gaiellales > Gaiellaceae > UBA5186. Next base: position 5,198 of record JALZOQ010000389.1, read on the forward strand.
ACACCCGACGAGATTCCGGACCCGCATGACCTCGCCATGGAGCTGCGCGTGAACGGGGAGCCGCGCCAGACGTCGCACTCGGGTCGCATGAGCGTGACGATCCCGGAGATCCTGTCGCATTACTCGGCGCTCGGGTACAGCGCCGGTGACGTGCTGTCGACCGGCACTGTGTCGGGGGTGGCGGGGTTCAGCGACGACGCCGCGTCGCTCTACCTGAAGCCCGGCGACGTGATCGAGGCCGAGATCGAGCGGATCGGCGTGCTGCGAAACCCGGTCATCTCGTGGCGCGAGGGGCACGGGGAGGATCCCCCGGAGCGAGTGCGCTGGTGAGGACTTCTAGGCACACGTGCGCGCCCGCGCGCGCGTCTAACCTCGGGTCCCGACCCGCCCCCTGCTCAGGTGTCAGCCTAACGCTGCGCGGCACGCTCCGCATCGTCCAATTCGTGCCGAAAGCGTGACTTTGTGAGCTGGCCGCGGGACGACGGAAAGCTTGAGCGCGTGCGCGCTTTTATGGCCGAGGAAAACCTCGACGCGCTCGTCGTCCGCGCGCCCGACAACGTCCTGTACCTCTCGAACTTCTGGGGCATGAAGGGCTACGACACCGTCCTGTTCCCGCAGGAGGGCGAGCCGGTGCTGATCGCGCTCGAGGCCTCGGCCGACGACGCGGACCGCGCGGCCTGGACGAAGGACGTCCGCTTCGTCAAGGGCTACGACGAGCGCGACCCGCGGCCTCCCACGGCGCGCACCCTCGACCTCGCGCGAGAGGCCGCCGGCGGGTACGACCGCGTCGGCCTGGAGCTCAGCCTCGGCACGCAGGCGTCAGACCGTATGATCGGCGAGCCGACGACGTTCACGCGCGATTGGTTCGACGCGTTCCCCGGTGCCGCCGACGCCACGCCGCTCCTCGCGCGCGCGCGCGCGCTCAAGACCGAGCAGGAGGTCGAGCGGATCCGGCTCGCGAACGACCTCTGCGCAGAAGCGATGGAGCACGTCCGCACCGCGCTCAGACCCGGAATGAAGGAGAGCGAGGCCGCGGCGCTCTGGCAGGGCTACGTCCACGGCGTCGGCACGGGCTACCGGGGCAAGGTCGACCTGGCGCTCGGCTTTTCGCTCGTCTGGTCGGGGCCTGGAATCCGCACCTTCACGGCGACGGGCGACCGGCCCGTCGTCGAAGGAGAGCCGACGCTCTTCGAGATCTGGGTCTGCGTCGACGGCTACTGGTGCGACCACACCAAGAACCTCGTTCCCGGGGAGCTCAGCGCGCGCTACGCCGAGCTCGAGGAGCAGCTCACGGCCGTCTACGATTCGGCGATCGCCCACTGCCGACCGGGCGCGAGCCTCCCCGAGCTCGACCGGCTCGTGCGCGCCGGGATCGCGTCTGCGGGCCACCCCGGCCAGCCGTCACACCCAATCTGCCACGGCGTCGGCGCCCGCGCGCACGAGCCGCCGTATGCGCATCAGGCCGGAACCGGCACGATCGAGGAGAACATGGTCCTGGCGATCGAGCCGGGGATCTACTGGGAAGGCGGGGGAGGGCTCCGCCTCGAGGACAACTTCCTGATCACCGCGGAGGGGGCCGAGAAGCTCAGCCCCTTCCCGGACGGAATCGTGCAGGCATGAGCGAGCTCCTCTGGACCGGCGACCTCAACCGTCGCGCGCTCGAGCCGCAGGTCCGAGGGCCGATCGACCTCTATGACACGACCCTCCGGGACGGAGAGCAAACGGTCGGCGTCGTGCTGGACCCGGAGCAGAAGCTCGAGATCGCACGCCTCCTCGACGAGCTGGGCGTCGACCGCATCGAGGCGGGCTTCCCGCGGGTGTCCGAGGACGACTATCG
>JALZOQ010000419.1 GCA_030913835.1 Actinomycetota bacterium
CGTCATCAACTACGTGACCGAGAAGTACGGGCGCGACCGCGTCGCCCAGATCATCACGTTCGGGACGATGGCGGCGCGGGCCGCCGTGCGTGACGCGGGCCGGGTGCTCGAGGTCCCGTACGGCACGGTCGACCGGATCGCGAAGCTGATCCCGGAGGGCCCCGGGCAGACGCTCGACGCGTGCCTGAAGCCGGGGCAGGACCTGAAGGCGGCGGTCGACGCCGACCCGGTCGCAAGGGAGATCGTCGAGCTCGCGCAGCCGCTCGAAGGGCTCGTGCGGCAGGACTCGATCCACGCTGCCGGCGTCGTGATCGGTGACCGCGCGTTGACGGAATACGTCCCTTTGCAGCAGAAAGGCGCCGACCAGGAGCTCGTGACCCAGTTCAAGATGGGCGACGTCGAGGCGCTCGGCCTGCTGAAGATGGACTTCCTGGGGCTCCGCAACCTCGACGTGATCGACAAGGCCGTTGCGCTGATCGGGAACGGCTTGGACATGACGAAGCTCGCGCTCGACGACAAGCGGGTCTACGCGATGCTCGCGAAGGGCGAGTCGACCGGTGTGTTCCAGTTCGAGTCGTCCGGGATGCGCGAGGCGCTGCGCCAGGTCCGGCCGACCGAGTTCGAGGACCTGATCGCGCTCGTCGCCCTCTACCGCCCGGGCCCGATGAGCTACATCCCGGTCTACGGCAAGCGCAAGGCCGGCCAGGAGCAGGTCTCGTTCCTCGACCCGCGCCTGCAGCCGATCACCAAGCCGACCTACGGGATCTGCATCTACCAGGAGCAGTACATGGAGATCGCCAAGCAGTTGGCCGGGTTCACGCCGGCCGAGGCGGACGACCTCCGCAAGGCGATCGGCAAGAAGATCCGCGCGCTGATGGATTCGCTCAAGGGCAAGTTCCTCGAGGGCGCGGCGCAGCAGAACGTGACGCCCGCGGTCGCGAAGCAGCTCTGGGAGGACATGGAGAAGGCGGCCGACTACTCCTTCCCGAAGGCGCACGCGGCCTGCTACGCGCTGATCGCGTACCGCACCGCGTACCTGCGCGCGAACCATCCCTGTGAGTACATGGCCGCGCTGATCTCGTCCGTGATGAACACGAAGGATCGCGTCCCGTACTACGTCAACGCGTGCGACGAGATGGGCATCGAGGTGCTGCCGCCCGACGTGAACGTGTCGCAGCAGGACTTCGCGGTCGTCGAGGGCAAGATCCGGTTCGGCCTGAACGCCGTGAAGAACGTCGGCGACCCGGCCGCGCGCGCGATCCTGCGGGCGCGCGAGGAGGGTGGGCCCTTCGAGTCGATCTGGGACTTCACCGAGCGCGTCGACCCGCAGTGCGCGAACAAGCGGGCGCTCGAGTCGCTGGTCAAGTGCGGAGCATTGGACTGCACGGGCGCCTCGCGCGCGGGGATGCTCGAGGTGCTCGAGCACGCGCTCGCGTGGGGGCAGAAGCAGCAGGCCGACAAGCTCGCCGGCCAGGGCTCGATCTTCGACCTCACTGGGACGAATGAGGACCCCGCGGCCCGGGGCCCGAAGCACCACCCGACGATCCCGGGCGGCGAGTTCGAGAAGAACGAGCTGCTGCGGCTAGAGAAGGAGACGCTCGGGCTGTACGTGTCGGAGCATCCGCTCTACGCGATCCGCGACCAGCTGCGGCGGAAGACCGACTGCACGCTCGCGGAGCTCGAGCGGCGCCGCGACGGAGAGATCGTGACCGTGGGCGGGATCGTCGGCGCGGTCAAGCAGCTGACGACGAAGAAGGGCGAGCCCATGGTCTTTCTGCGGCTCGACGACGTGACCGGCGGCGCCGAGACCGTCGTCTTCAACTCGGTGTACGCGGCTGCCCGCGAACTGTGCGTCGCCGACCGGATCCTCGTGATCAAGGGCCGGGTCGACCACAAGCAGGAGGGCGAGACCAAGCTGATCGCCATGGAGGTCTCGGCGTTCGAGGCGGTGACCGCGCGGCGGGAGGTGCGAATCAAGATCGACGCGGCGGCGGCGCCGTCAGGCGTCGTGCGCGACCTGCGCGACCTCGTGGTCCGCTTTCCGGGCGAAGCGCCCGTGATCGTCGCGATCCAGATGTCGGACGGCGCGAAGAAGCTGCTGCAGTTCGGCCCGGCCTACCGCGTCCAGCCGGACACAGACTTCATCACCGAGGTCCGGCAGCTGCTCGGCGCCTCGGCCGTCGTCTAGCAGCGGGCACGTTGACACTTGACCCGCGGCAAGCTCCGCGGGACGATTCAGGCCTGAACTGGCTGGAGTTCATCGCCTCGATCATCGGTTCGCTTGCCTGGCCGGCTGCGTTCGTGGTCGCGCTCGCGGTCTTTCGCACGCCGCTCGGAAAGCTGATCGAACGGATCAAAGGCGCTCGGTTCAAAGGCGTCGAGTTCGACCTAACTGAAGTGCAGGAGGAGATCGAAGCTGCCGACCTGCCTGAACCGGCGCCCGATCAGGCTGCTCAGGCGGCTCGCACGGAGGCTCTGGCTCGTGTCGATCCCCGCTCTGCGGTCATCTCGGCCTGGATCCCGGTCGAGACGGAGCTCAGACTTCTTTCGGAGCAGCACGAGCTCCGCGGAAGGGTGAAAGACCTCGAAAAAGCCGGGGTGATCACCGCCGAGCTCGCCCGCATCGTCCGAGACCTCCGGCGTCTCCGCCACGAGGCCGTCCATGCGAGCGAGTTCGACATCTCGGAGACCGAGGCGCGGAAGTATCAGGAAGCCACCGCACGTGTCGCCGCAGCGCTGCGATTGCTCCGGGGAGAATCGCCCACAGCCTGACGCTGGTCCTGCGCGCGGAACCGCGCTCAGTGCGCGAGGTCGATCGCGACGCCGTAGCGGCTGACCGCTTCGACGGTTCCGTCCACAGCCTCGGCCGCGCGCCTGCGGGCAGAGGTCGCCTTCATGTCGCTGGCGTCGAGCGAGGCGTGCGAGTCCCAGACGGTGATCGTGAGGATCTCGCCGTCGTCCGGGTCGACCAGGATGAAGCCGTCGCGGAAGCCGTCGAGCTTCGCGATCTCCGCGCCGGCCTCGGTGAAGCTCGTGACGGCCTCCTGGCAGCGGGCCGGCTCGATCCGATATCGCGCGACTCTTGCGTGCATCGAACGACCTATGCTCGTTTCGGCCGCGCGCTAACCGTGTTGGGCTAGTAGCCCATCCCGCCGGAGTCCTCGCTCGTCGTGGTCTTGCCTGTTCCGCCTCCGCCGCCCGAGCCGGAGTCGGTGCCGCCGCAGCCGGCGAGAGCCAGCACGAGGATGGCGAGCGCGAGCAGCCTCCGGAGCCTCATACGCGGTGCTACGCGGCGCCGCCGCGATCGGATTTGCTGGAACGGCCGTGCTCCGTGCGGTGTAGTACAGCCGGTGGAGGGCCGTCCACTGCCAGAGACAGAGCTCGTCGAGCGCGCCCGGCGCGGCGACGCGCGCGCCTACGAGGAGATCGTCCGCATGCACCAGGGAATCGCCTTCCGAACCGCCTACCTCGTCGCAGGGAACGCCGCCGACGCGGAGGAGGCCGCCCAGGACGGATTCGTCAAGGCCTGGCGCGCGCTCGGGCGCTTCCGGCGGGGCGCGCCCTTCCGGCCCTGGCTGCTCC
>JALZOQ010000476.1 GCA_030913835.1 Actinomycetota bacterium
GCACAGGGCTGCGCGTGGGTAGAGCCGCGGCGGGAGCGAGACGGCGGCGAGCAGGGCGAGCGGGACGATCGCGAGCAGCGCGGTCGCCTTCGTGCCCACGGCCAGCCCGAGGGCGAGCCCCGCGAGCGCGAGCTCTGCCCGGCTGCGGCCCCGGACGAAGTACGCGGCGACGGCCACGAACGAGGCGACGAGGAGATCCACCTGCGTCGTCACGCTCTGTAGCGCGATCTGCGGCAGCGTCGCGCCGACGAGGCCTGCGAACGCGCAAGCGGGGCGCGAGTAGCCGAGCCGCCGGGCCGCACCCGCGACCGCCAGGAGGAGCGCGCACTCCGACGCGAGCTGAACCGCGGCCGCCGCCGTGTCGCGGCCGAGGAACGCGAACGTGTACAGGAACCCGAACTCGCCGTTCGGAGCCCATTCGTTCTCACGCAGCGTGTGCACGTCGGGGATCCAGTGGAAGCCGCCGTGTTGAAGCCACGCTGCGGTGCGCGACAGGTGCTGGCTCATCGAGTCGTCGTTGTTCGGCGGCGTCGCGAAGACGAGGAACGTCTGGTAAACGACGGCGAGCGCGACCGCGGCGGCCAATGCAGCGAGCAGGGGGTGCCGGCGCAGGGCCCCGCGGTCGAACGGCGGCAGCGCCGGCGGACGCGGGCGGCCGCGTAGATGCCAGACCCAAAGCGCGGCCGCGAGCACGACGAGCTCGGCAACCAGGTACCCGGCGGCTCCGACGAGCCGTCCGAAGGAGAGGAGCTCCGTCGTCGCGACGATCTGGCTTGCCGCGACGACGTAGACGCCCAGCGCGAACGCCACCGGCGAGTCGAGGCGAAGCGAAGCCACGACGGCGACCGCCGTTACGACGAGGAGGAGCACGGCGACCGCGAACACGAGCGGCATGCCTAGAAACGCCGCTGCGCGGCCGTCTTCACAGGCCGATTATCCCTGTTCAGTAGGATCGACAGCCTGGTGGCTACCGCCTCTTCGACGCAGTTGACGCATGCCCCCGACGCCGAGATTGCCTCGGCGCGCACGACCTTCTACCGGGATCTGATCGCCTACTTCGACAGCTTCGCCGCGGAGGAGCCGCGCTGGCGCCGCCGCAATCGCACCTACCACCGTCAGATCGAGCAGATCGCCCGGTTCCACGTTCCGCCGGGAATGCGCGTGCTCGAGATCGGCTCGGGCTCGGGCGACCTGTTGGCGGCACTCCAGCCCACCGTCGGGGTCGGTGTCGACGTGAGCGGCCGAATGGTCGAGCTTGCGCGCTCACGCCATCCGGAGCTCCGCTTCGAGGTGGGCGCGGGAGAGGAGCTCGACGTCGAGGGCCCGTTCGACTACGTCGTCCTCTCCGACCTCATGCCCTACGTCCACGATCTGCTCGCGCTCTTCGAGCGGATTCGCGCGGTCTCGCACCCCGGCACGCGCATCGTGATCGACTCGTACAGCCGTGCGTGGCGCCCGCTCATCCGGGCTGCCGAGGCGCTCCACCTGAAGCCGCGCAAGCCGATCCGGAACTGGGTCGCGCCGCAGGACGTCCGCAACCTGCTCGAGCTCTCGGGCTTCGAGGTGGTCGTGAGCGCCGAGCGCATCCTGCTGCCGAAGCGCGTGCCGATCCTGACGGGGTTTATGAACGGCTTCCTGGCGAATCTCTGGCCGTTCCACTACCTCTGCCTCACCTACTGGCTCGTGGCGCGCCCGCAGCCGAAGCCACGCGGAGAGGAGACGGTCTCGATCGTCTGCCCCTGCCGAAACGAGCAAGGCCACATCTCAGACCTTATCCGCCGGCTCCCCGAGCTCGGCCCCGAGGACGAGCTGATCTTCGTCGAAGGCGGGTCCACGGACGACACGCGCGGGGAGATCGAGCGTCAGATGGCGCTGCATCCCGAGCGCGACATCTCGCTCGTGGCGCAGACCGGACGCGGCAAGGGCGACGCCGTCCGCGCCGGCTTCGCGGCGGCGAAGCACGACGTCCTGATGATCCTCGACGGCGATCTCAGCGTGCGCCCTGAGGACCTGCCGAAGTTCTACCGCTCACTCGTCGACGGCCGCGGCGAGCTCGTCAACGGCTCGCGGCTCGTCTACGACATGGAGCCAGGATCGATGCGCTTCCTCAACATGCTCGGCAACCGCCTGTTCTCAAGACTCTTCAAGGCGATCACCGGCCAGCACGTGAAGGACACACTTTGCGGCACGAAGGTGCTCCACCGCCGCGACTACGAGCGGATCGCCGCCGGGCGCCCCTATTTCGGCGAGTTCGACCCGTTCGGCGACTTCGACCTGCTGTTCGGCGCAGCACGCTTGAGCATGAAGATCGTCGACATGCCGGTCCGCTATCAGCCGCGCGCGTACGGGGAGACGAACATCAGCCGGTGGAGCCACGGCCTGCTCCTCCTGCGGATGACAATGTTCGCGTTCTGGAAGTTCAAGATCGCGCTGTTCTCGCGCCGGGCCGCCTGACTTTCGAGCGAGCACCGGCCTGGGCGCTGCCCGCGCTCGGCCTCGCGGCCGTCCTCTCGGTTGCGCTGTTCGTCGTCTCGGCCCAGCCGGTGCGCTCGCCGTGGTGGACGTACGCCGACGCCGACGCGGCCTACTCTGCAACGAGCCTCAACCTGCTCGACGGCGAGCACGCGGAGTACCTCGACCATCCGGGACTTCCGCTCGAGGAGGCCGGGGCCCTTGTGTTCGCCGCCCAGTACGCCGCCGACCGCGTGCGCGGCGACGCCGGCTCGAGGCGGGAGTTCGTCGACCGGAACCTGTCGAACCTCGACTCGGCGCGGCCGGTCTTCCGCGGCCTGGCGATCGCGTTCTACCTCGCTGGAGCCGCGCTCTCGTTCCTGCTGATCGGGCGCGTGTTGCGCAGTTGGGGCGCGGGGCTAGCCGCCGGGCTGCTCTGGCTGGCGGCGCCGGGGCTCGTCGCGATGTCGATCCAGTTCCGTCCCGACGTCGCGCTGAGCGTGCTCGTGGTGGTTTTCGCGTACTTGGCCGGCCGCGGAGTGGAACGCCGCGCGGCCTCGGACTACTACGCGGCGGCGTTCGTCGTCGGGTTCGCGATGATGCTCAAGCTGCACGCGGCGGGCCTCCTGGTGCCCCTGGCGCTGGCGGCCGCGTGGCGCCCGCCCGAGCCTGACGGCGTCGGATCTCCTCAGCGGTCGCGTCGATGGCAAATCGTCGCGGGGCTCGGCACCGTTCTCGCGGTCGTCGCGAATCTGGAGCGCGTTCCGTTCCGGCCCACGGGGGGACAGCTCGCGGCGACGCTCGCACCGGTCCTGCTCGTCGCGGCGTCGTTCGCGGCCGTGCGAATGGCGCCTCCGAGGCTGCGCCGGGTGCTTCATCCGTCGTATCCGCGCATCGCCGCGGCGGTGCTCGCAGGGCTTGCGGTGCCGATCCTGCTCGATGTTCCCGACGGCCTGCAGTCGATGGTGAGTATCGAGAATGGCCTGACCGGCCGCGGGATCAACTCTTCGATCCCCCTCTTCGCGACCCCGCTCTCGATGTTCTGGACGACGCTGAAGCTGCCGTTCCTGATCTTTGCGCTGGCCGGGGTCGGCGCCGTCGTCGGGCTCGTCACGCGCGACGCGCGCCCCGTCGTCTGGTTCACCGGCGCGGTCGTGCTCGGGACGATGGCCGAAGCTCGACTCGCAGCGATCCATTACTTTGCGCCCGCGTTCGTGCTCTCGGTCCCCGCCGCGTTGTGGCTGTTCCGGCTGCGGCGGCTCAGGGTCGCCTCGCTGCTCGTCTGGCCGGTCGTCCTGGTCGTCACGTGGCCGGCAGTGCGCGATCGTGACTCGCCAAGCAAGGAGGCACGGGAGTTCCGCGCGCAGGTCGCGCGGCCTGCGGCAGCTGTCGCCGCGCGGCTACGCCCCGGCGAGTTCGCCCTGACGGCGCCGTACGCGCCGATCGGGGACACGCGCTACTTCCAACTCGTCGAGCAGTACGTCGAGCACACTCCGAAACGCGCGTACCGCTTCCTGCCCGCCACGCAGGCCGCCGCGACCCTCGCGCAGAGCTCGGGGCTGCGTCCACGATATTTCGTCGGCCCGGAGGCCCGAGGGTTGCGAGGGGAGCAGGCCGTGTCCCTCTACGAGCTCGGGTCGTTCACGCTGAGGCCGCTGGCCGGCGTCGACGGCGTCGCGGAGATCGTCGACACGCCCTAGCTAGGAGGGAGATACTCAGTAGCCGCGTTCGAGGACGACGAGACAGCGGAAAGCAGCGAGCCGGCGGACGGGCGCGAGCAGACGCTCGACGGTGCGGAGCCCCCCGTAGGCAGCGGCCGGAACAAGCGGGCGGCGCGAGAATCCGCCCGAGAGCGGATAGTCGGCGACCGAAAGCAGGCGCCGCTCGACGACGGGCAGCTCCGGCCAGCGGCGCGCGTACTCGTCGGCGCGCCGGAAGAACGCCAGGGTCGTGCGGGCCTGGTTCGACGCGAGCGGCTCCGCCGAGACCACCGCGTCCTCCTCGAACGGCTCGCCCCCGAGGTCGGTCCGCTCGTGGTGGAAGGCGCGATACGCCGCGGTCGAGAGCGGCGAGCAGTACGGGTCGACGATCACGACGCGGCCACCGGGGCGCAGCACGCGGCGCGCCTCGTCGAGGAACGCCGCGGGCCGGCCCAGATGGTGGAACACATCGAGGAGCAAGAGGTTGCCGACGGACCCGTCCGCGTACGGCAGCGCCTCCGCGTCGACGACCTCGTCCGCCCACCGGGTCGGCTCGACGTCCGTCAGCCGCGCGTCCGGAACAATCTCCCGCAGCCGCCCGATCCCGGAGCCCAGCTCGACGATCGGCCCGTCCACCGCCGCGAGGCGATCGCGAATCAGCCGGTACCAGTCGCGGTAGAGCCGGCGCAGGAACGGCCGCGACTCCCACGCCTGCTCCTGCTCCGCCAGTGCGCGCTCCAGCGCGCCGGTCATTCCTGCGGCGGTTCGGTCGGCGAGGCGCGGCGACGCCGGATCGCGTGCTGCGGCAGGCCCAGGATGCTGAGGAAGAACGCCCCGAAGATCGCCTGCACTCCGAGCGCGGCGAGCGTCAAGCCGAGCAAGCCCAGCGCGGGGTCGGGAACGCCGTTGAAGTTGCCGACGAGCGTGATCGCGATCCCGACCACGAGTGTGATCGCCGCGAGAGCGAGGCCGTGCTCCAGCCGGAATCGCCGCCAGAGCGACTCGAGCATCCGTTCCTCCTCGGCCATGTAGACGACGGCGTACGTCCGCGCGAACAGCCCGAGCTGGACGACCTGCGCGCCGACGAGAGTTAGGAAGCTGGCGAAGATCGCGAGCGGAACCGCCCACTCGGGATCGCCGAGGTCGCGGTTGACGGCAAGCGGGATCAGCAGGCCGAGCCCGCCGACGACGAGGATCGTTCCGGGCAGGAGGAAGAGGAACGTCGCCGAGTGGACGAGCATGAACCGCACGTGCCGCCAGGCGTCGCGGAGGCTGTTCAGCTTCGACTCGCCCTCGCGCGGTCGGTAGACGATCGGGATCTCGGTGATTCGCAGGCCGCGCTTCGCGGCCTTGATAACCATCTCCGATGCGAACTCCATTCCGGTCGTCTGGAGCTCGAGCGGCGCGAGGGCCTCGCGGCGGAGCGCCCGCAGGCCGCAGTGCGCGTCCGAGACGCCCACGTGGAACAGGAGGTTCAGCATCCCCGTCAGAACCGGATTCCCGATCCAGCGATGGGACCAAGGCATCGCGCCGGGCATGATCGTCCCGCGGAAGCGCGACCCGAGCACGAGGTCGCTGCCGGCGCGAAGCTCGTCGAGGAACTCCGGGAGCCGCGCGAGGTCGTACGAGGCGTCGGCGTCGGTGAGCACGAGGTAGCGCCCCCGCGCGGCCGCGAGCCCGGCGAGGTACGCGCTCCCGTATCCGCGGCGCGGCTCGTCGACGACGCGCGCGCCCGCGGCCCGCGCGAGCTCGGCCGACCGGTCGTCCGACCCGTTGTCGACCACGACGATCTCGCCGGAGATGCCGAGCCGGCCGATCGCCTCGCGCGCCTCGGCGACGACGAGCGCGATCGACGCCTCCTCGTTGAGGCACGGGATCACGAAGGAGACCTCGGGTGCCGCCGATGCTTCCGTGGTCTGCGCGCTCCCGAGGGATGCGGAGGTCGCGCTCACGACTCGGCGAGGATATCCGCGCGCTGGAAGACGATGTGCGCGGACAGGCACAGGGCCGCGAAGACGTAGAAGTAATAGAACTGCATCGTCAGGTAGAACACGTTCGCCGCCATCGTCCCCGCGAGCGCTGCCGTGAGTCCCCACGCCAGCGGACGTACACGCGCCGCGAGCGGATCCGCGCCGAGCGAGCGGCCGAGCGCGCGCGTGTCGCGCAGCCGCTTGAAGAGGAAGCGAAGGAAGAGCGCGAACACGATCGCCCCGACGATCCCGGTCTCGACGAGCAGGGCGACGTAGAACGAATGCGGCCCCCAGTTCGTCTTCCCGGTCGCAAACTCGTAGTAGACCGAGAAGTTGTTCAGCCCCAGGCCGAACAGCGGGTGCGACTGGAGCACCTGCGGGATGAAGTCGTACACGGCGAAGTGGGCTGACGTGGACCGGCCGCCGGTGTCGACTCGCGAGCGGAGCACGGTCGAGAAGAACTCTCGGCGGCTCCAGAGCAGATATCCGACCAGCACGGCCACGCCGGCCAGCGGCGCGAGCAGCGCGCGCGAGACGAGGTAGCGCCGGTAGGGAACGGCGAGGATCAGGCCGCCGACGCCCAGCCCGAGCAGCCCGCTGCGCGAGAGTGTCGCCAGCTCGACGAGGAGCAGGAAGCCGAGCAGCAGCGCCAGGGGCAAGCGCAATCTGTGACCGCGCTCGAGCCGGAGGTAGAGCGGGGTCAGGACGAGCAGCGGGACGATCAGCATGATCCCGAGGTGGTTCGGATCGCCCGTGAGCGCGTTGGGGCGATACACGCTCCTACCGTTCACGGCGCCGTAGATGTTGATCGAGCTCGCTCCACCGGTCAGCGGGGCGAGCACCGTCTGATCGAGGTTCTGGCCCGCTCGGGCCGCGAGCAGCTGCAGGATTCCATAGCCCGCGTTGGCGGCGATCCCGGCAACGAAGAACGCCAGCGCGCGCCAGTAGAAGGCAGGCGAGCGGCGGGCCAAGTGCGCCACCGCGGCGAGCAGGAAGCCGAAGTGGAGTGCGAACTTGATCATTCCCTTGCCGAACTGCGCGAAGGCGGCGTCCGTCTCGAGGTTGAAGTAGCCGGCGAGGTAGACGAGCAGGAAGGCGAAGAAGAAGCCGAGGACGGCGACGGCGGTGCGCTCGAGGCGCCAATCCGCTGCGCCGAGCCGCTGCACCGCGAACGAGGCGAGGAAGAGGATCGTGAGCACGTCCGCGAGGCTGACCGCGCCCGCGACCTGCCAGTGGACCTTCTCGAACGTGACGCAGAACGCGGTCGCGAGCAGCAGCGCGTCGGTGACGCGGCTCGCGCTCGCCGCGCGGACCCTCGTTGCCC
>JALZOQ010000039.1 GCA_030913835.1 Actinomycetota bacterium
ATCGTCGCCCGTCACGTCGAGGCGAACGTGGCGCAGGCGCTCGAACCAGTCGTGCAGGCGTGGCTCGTCGGAGATCGCGAGGGCGAGAAGCGGCGCATCGGGGGCGTGCCGACCCGCGAGCTCGGCCAGCTCGGCGGAGTCGAGCTCGGCCGCACGCTGGGCGAGCTCGCGTGCGTCGCGTGCCGCCCCCTCGACGAGACGCTGGTCCCAGCCGGTAAGCGCTAGGGCTTCGACGCTCTGGCCGGGCTCGACGAGCGTCTCGAGCGCGAGCCGCCACGGTGGCGCGTCGACACCGTGCTCGCGCGCGAGCTCACGGACCCGCTGGAGGCGCTTCACCGCATTCAGTCCCGCCCTGAGCGGGGGATCGACCGCCTGGTCGAGCCGAACCTCAGCCATCCGCAGGATCGACGCCGGTGCCTCATCCTCGCTCAGCAGGGCGATCAACTCCTCGCGCACGCGGGGTCCGCTCAGCCTGCCTATGAGCCCCGCCTCGATCGCCTCGTGCGCCAGTGCCTCGGTCGTGGCGTCCATCCCGAAGCCGAGCCGGCTCTCGTAACGGATCGCTCGGAAGACGCGCGTCGGATCGTCGACGAACGAGCGCTCGTGCAGAACCCGGATCGTCTTGGCCTCGAGGTCCGCCCCGCCGTCGAACGGATCGAGCACCTCGCCGCCCGGCAGCGGAGCGGCCATCGCGTTGATCGTGAAGTCGCGCCGACCGAGGTCGTCCGCGATCGTTCCGGGCTCGACGACGGGTAGCGAGGCCGGCTCGGGATACGTCTCGCGCCGGGCCTGGATGAGATCGACGTGCTTGCCGTCGCCGTAGTGCACAACCGCGGTCCCGAAGCGGCCGTGCAGGACAGCGCGTCCCCCCAGGCGGTCGGCAAGCTCGGCGGCCAGCTCCTCGACCGGCCCCTCCCGGACGAGGTCGAGATCGGCGCCGGGACTGCCCAGGAGCAGGTCGCGCACCGTGCCGCCGACCACGTGCAGGCCGCGCGGTTCGCCGAGCGCGTCCAGCACGCGCCCAAGCTCCGGGAGCCGCTCGAGCATGGCTAGACGTGCGCGATTGCTTCGATCTCGACCAGCGCGCCTGACGGGAGCTTCGCCACCTCGACCGTCGAGCGGGCCGGCGGAGCGTCGCCGACGTGGTGCGCGTACACCTCGTTCATGCCGGCGAAGTCGTCGAGGTTCTGCAGGAACACGGTGGTCTTCACCAGGTTGTCGAGCCCGCTTCCTGCCGCCTCGAGAATCGCCCGTAGGTTCGCGAGCACGATCTCGGTCTGCGCCTGGATGCCGTCGGCGAACGTCGTCTCCCCCGGCTTCCAGCCGAGCTGCCCCGCCACGAAGACGAAGCCACCGCTGACGATCGCTTGTGAGTACGGAGCACCCTGGAAGGGCGCGGGCGCGGCTTCGGTGCGAACCACGGACTTCTTTGCCATTGCTACCTCCTCGGCCTGCAGGCCTGTGCCAGTGCGACGCCGAGCGCCTTGAAGATCGCGTCGAGGACGTGCTGCGTCTCGTGACCCGACATGAGGCGGACGTGCAGCGTGAGCCCGGCGCCCTCGGCCAGCTCGTTCAGAAACGCCGCCGCGAAGTCGGAGCCGAGACCGCCGATGCGTGCTTCCGTCAGGTCGACGTTCGAGACGACGAGGGGCCGTCCGGACGCCTCGAGCGCGACGTGCGCGAGCGCCTCGTCCGCGGGCATGACCGCGGAGGCGTGGCCCCTGGAGCCCTCCGCGCGCAGACGCTCGGAGAGCTCCTGCCCCAGCGCATGTCCCGCGGCGGCCACCTCGGTGTCGATTCCGCCCGGCTCGACCTCGAGCGTGAGGTCGAAGCGGGCGTGCTCGGCAAGCAGCCCGAGCAGGTGGTCGAGCACGGGGAATCCGGTCGAGACGTTGGCCGCGCCACTGCCGTCGACCACGACTCGCACGGCACTGCGGCCGGTTGCCGACATCAGCCCTCGACGCGCTCGATCCGCGCGCCGAGCGAACGCAGGCGCTCGTCGATGCGCTCGTAGCCCTTGTCGATCTGGTACGCCTCGCCGATCGTCGACTGGCCCTCGGCGCAGAGCGCGGCGATCAGCATTGCCATCCCGGCGCGGATGTCCGGACTGGACATGCGCTGTCCGTACAGCTTCGCCGGCCCCGTGACGACGACGCGGTGCGGGTCACAAAGGATGATCCGAGCGCCCATCGAGACCAGCTTGTCGACGAAGAAAAGTCGGCTCTCAAACATCTTCTCGAAGATCAGGATTGTCCCCTGCGCCTGGGTCGCGACCATCACCGCGATCGACGTGAGGTCCGCCGGAAAGGCGGGCCAGGGGCCGTCCTCGACCTTCGGGATCGCGCCTCCGAGGTCGTCCTGGATCGCGAGCGCCTGATTGGGCGGCACGTGCAGCGTCGAGCCGTTCAGCTCGACGCGCACGCCGAGCCGCTCGAATGCGGGCAGGATCGAGACGAGATCCTCCGGCACGACTTCTTCGATCGTCACGTCCCCGCCCGTGACCGCGGCCATGCCGATGAAGCTGGCGACCTCGATGTGGTCGGAGACGATCCGCCACTCGCCGCCGTGCAGCCGGTCGACGCCCTGGATGCGCAGGACGTTCGAGCCGATGCCCTCGATCTGCGCGCCGAGCGAAACGAGGAAGCGGCAGAGATCCTGAATGTGGGGCTCGCAGGCGGCGTTGCCGATCACGGTCTCGCCCTCCGCGAGAACGGCGGCCATGACCGTGTTCTCCGTGGCCATGACGCTCGCCTCGTCGAGGAAGATGTGTCCGCCGCGGAGATTCTGTACGCGCATCTCGTAGCGCCCGTCGACCTCGATCTCGACGCCGAGCCGCGCGAACGCGTGAATATGGGGGTCCAGCCGCCGGCGACCGATCACGTCGCCGCCCGGCGGCGGGGCGCTGGCTCGGCCGAAGCGGGCGAGCAGAGGTCCTGCGAGCAGGAACGACGCGCGGATCCGCGTCGCAAGCTCCTGGTCGAGCGTGTACGAGGTCACGTCGGACGTGTCGATCCGGACCTCGTGTTCACCGAGCCACTCGATCTCGGCGCCGAGCCCCGCCAGCAGCTCCACCATCGTCTGCGCGTCGCGGATTCCCGGGACGTTCCCCAGCGTCACCGGCTCGTCGGCGAGCAGCGTCGCCGCGAGGATCGGCAGCACGCCGTTCTTGTTCCCGGCCGCGCGAATCGTCCCCTGCAGGGGCTGTCCACCTTCGATGACGAAGGACTCCATCACGGCATCTGCAACGAGAAGTTCGGGCATGGCTACGCGGGTCCTGCGGGGGCCGGGAGCGGGCTATCCTACCGGGCCGGTGGCGGCGACACGAGAACAGGCCTGGCAGACGCTCACCCGCTACACGGAGAGCGCGGCGCTGCGCCGCCACGCGCTCGCCGTGGAGGCGTCCGTGCGCTCGTACGCACGACGGTTCGGCGAGGATGAGGAGCGTTGGGGTGTGGTTGCGCTCCTGCACGACTTCGACTATGAGATCCACCCCACGCTGGACAAGCATCCCCAGGACGGTGCGCCGATCCTGCGCGACGAGGGCTATCCAGAGGAGGTCGTCGAAGCCGTGCTCTCCCACGCCGAGCACCTGGCCATGCCACGCGACACGCTGTTGAAGAAGACGCTGTTCGCTTGCGACGAGCTCTCGGGCTTCATCCACGCGTGCGGACTCGTCCGGCCAACTGGAGTCGACGGGCTGGAGCCGAAGTCGGTCAAGAAGAAGCTGAAGCAGCCGTCGTTCGCGGCCGGTGTGCACCGCGACGAGGTCTATGCGGGCGCCGAGCTGCTCGGACTGGAGCTCGACGACCACATCCGCAACGTTGTCGAGGCCCTGCAGCCGATTGCGCCGGAGCTCGGGCTACGAACGGCCGCGGACGCACCGGCTTAGGGTCCATCCCCCACCCCAATTAGTGGGTGGGGAACCATCCACCACCCACTGCGATCGACCCTACCGCCGCAAATCGCACGAGTCTGTGCCGATTACGTGCCAAGTTGCGCGAAAGTGGCTCAGAGCCACAAAGTCGGGGACCGAGGCGCTAGGACACCGCCGCGACCAGTCGCTCGAGGTCGTCGTCGCTCGTCCAGTAGCCGCAGCTGGCACGCAGCCAGGGTGTCTTCGGGAGCGCACGGATCACGACGCCCGCTTCGAAGGCGCGCTTGACGACCGCTTCGGGCTCCCCATCCCGGGGCTCGAACGCGACGAGCGTCGCCTGACCTGCTTCGGTTCGCACGTTGAGCCCGGCGCCGGCGAGCCCCTCGCGGC
>JALZOQ010000140.1 GCA_030913835.1 Actinomycetota bacterium
GGATAGGGCGCGGTTTCCAGGAGTCGAGCCTACTGGGCGAGCGCGGCCGCGAGCCCCCGTGCGAACGCCGCTGCGCCGCCGTGCGACGGGTGCCGGACGTAGGGCGCTCCGGTTGCCGCCTCGGCGAGCCGGCCGACGGCGATCACCCGGCGCCCGCGCGAGAGCTCTTCGAGGAACGTGCGCGACGCGTCGACCTCCGCCCGCGTCGGCGGTCGGTTCGAGGTCTCCGTTCCCGGATGGGTCGGCACGGCGTTCCAGAGCAGCACGTCCCCGGCACGGCCTAGCTCGGCAAGCGTTCGGTGGACGATCGTGGCGCTCGCCTCGGCGGGGCCCGCGCCGGTCAGCTGGCGCTCCGACGTGAACGGGATTCCGGAGACGCGCGCGCCTCGGTAGCCCGCCGCTTCGCCGACGAGCAGGATCGTGGCGCCCGCGCGGCTCTCGAGGTAGGCGCAGAGCCGGTCGGCGAGCCGCGGGTCGGCGTACTGGTTGAACGTCGCGCCGATCGTCGCGTACGCGAGGCGGTGCACGAGGCGGCCAACGTGCATTTACGGAATCGTACGGAGCGATGATACGCCGCCGCGTCGTCGTTCACGGGCACGTGCAAGGCGTCTTCTTCCGCGACTCGACTCGCCGTCTTGCCGAGCGCGAAGGCGTCACGGGCTGGGTGCGGAACCGCGGCGACGGAGCGGTCGAAGCGGTTTTCGAAGGCGAGGTCGAGGCGGTGGAGCGGCTCGTCCGCTTCGCGCGCGCGGGCCCGCGCGGCGCGCGAGTCGAGCGCGTGGACGTGTCCGAGGAGGCGCCGGAAGGCCTCCGCGGCTTCGCCGTCGGCTAGCGGGCTACTCCCACTCGATCGTCGAAGGAGGCTTCGACGAGATGTCCAGCGCCACCCGGTTCACGCCCGGGATCTCGTTGATGATGCGGCTGGAGATCGTCTCGAGCAGATCGTAGGGCAGCCGGGCCCAGTCGGCGGTCATGGCGTCCTCGCTGGTGACCGCGCGGATCACGATCGGGTAGGCGTAGGTGCGCTCATCGCCCTGCACGCCGACCGACCGGATCGCCGGCAGCACCGCGAACGACTGCCACAGCTCGCGGTAAAGCCCGGCACGACGAATCTCCTCCTGGATCACCGCGTCGGCCTCGCGCAGGATCTCGAGCCGCTCGATCGTGACTTCGCCGATGATGCGGATTGCGAGGCCGGGGCCCGGGAAGGGTTGGCGCCAGACCATCCGCTCCGGCATCCCGAGCTCCTCGCCAACGCGGCGCACCTCGTCCTTGAAGAGCAGTCGCAGCGGCTCGACGAGCTTCATCGTCATGTCCTCGGGCAGTCCGCCGACGTTGTGGTGCGACTTGATCTTCGCCGCGACGCCGACGTCGCCGCCCGACTCGATCACGTCCGAGTACAGCGTCCCCTGGACGAGCCACTTGATCGGAGGCGCCGACTCGGCGGCGCCGTTCGAAGGCCGTGCGGGCTTTGCCCGTTCGGCCGCTTGCTGCTGCAAGGCGGCCGCCTCACCCTCGAAGACGCGGATGAACTCCTCGCCGATCGCCTTCCGCTTGTCCTCGGGATCGCTCACGCCCTCGAGCCGGGCGAGGAAGCGCTCCTGTGCCTGGACGTGGACGAGCGGGACGTGGAAGTGCCCGTCGAACGTCTCGACGACCTGGGCGGCCTCGTCCTTGCGCATGAAGCCGTGGTCGACGAAGACGCACGTGAGCTGGTCGCCGACCGCCTTGTGGACGAGCAGCGCAGCGACGGCCGAGTCGACGCCACCGGAGAGGGCACAGAGGACGCGATCCGACCCGACCTGAGCCCGGATCCGCTCGACCTGCTCCTCGATCACCGCGGCCGGCGTCCAAGCGGGCGGCGCGCCGGCGACGTTGTAGAGGAAGTTCTTGAGCAGATCGTTGCCGTACGGCGTGTGCACGACTTCGGGGTGGAACTGGACGCCGTACTGCCGCGTCTCGGGCGCTTCGAACGCGGCGATCGGGGTCGACGGCGAGCCTGCGACCACGGTCGCGCCCTCAGGCGGCGCGGTCACCGAGTTGCGGTGGCTCATCCAGACGGTCTGCTCGCCGGGCAGCCCCTCGAAGAGCGCGCTCTCCTTCGCCTCGAGTGCCGTCTTCCCGAACTCGGATGCGTCCGTTCGCTCGACGCGGCCGCCGAGCAGCTGCGCCTGGAGCTGCATGCCGTAGCAGATGCCGAGCGTCGGGATGCCGAGCCCGAGCAACTCGGGATCCATTTGCGGCGCGTCGTCGGCGAAGACCGAGGCAGGGCCGCCGGAGAGGATCAGCGCGTGCGGGTTGCGCGCGCGAACCTCGGCGGGGGTCACGTCGTGTGGGACGAGCTCGGAGTAGACGCGGCAGTCGCGCACTCGGCGGGCGATCAGCTGCGCGTACTGTCCGCCGAAGTCGAGGACGAGCACCGGCCGCTCCTCCGGCTCGGGCGCCGGGAACGGGATGACGTCCGCGCTAGCTGGGACGGTAATTCGGCGACTCCTTGGTGATCGTGATGTCGTGCGGGTGGCTCTCGCGGAGGCCGGCGCCGGTCATACGCACGAAGCGCGCGCGCTTCATCTCCTCGAGCGTCGCCGCGCCGCAGTAGCCCATCGACTGGCGGACGCCACCGACGAGCTGGTGCAGGATCCCGGCGAGCGGCCCCTTGAAAGCCACGCGGCCCTCGATCCCCTCGGGGACGAGCTTCTCGACATCCTCGACGTCGGCCTGGAAGTACCGGTCCTTCGAGTAGCCGCGCGCTTTCATCGCGCCGAGCGACCCCATGGCCCGATACTCCTTGAAGCGCTGGCCCTGCTGCACGACGACGTCGCCCGGGCTCTCCTCGACGCCCGCGAGCGGCGAGCCGAGCATGACCGCGTCGGCCCCGGCGGCGAGCGCCTTGGCGATGTCGCCGGAGAACTGGATGCCTCCGTCGGCGATCACCGAGACGCCGCGCGGCGCGGCGACGCGGGCGCAGTCGAAGACCGCCGTCACCTGGGGGACACCGACGCCGGCGACCACCCGTGTCGTGCAGATCGACCCGGGCCCGACACCGACCTTCACCGCATCCGCGCCCGCGTCGATCAGCGCCTCCGCCGCGTCGCCAGTCGCGATGTTGCCGGCGATCAGATCGACGTCAAAAGCGTCGCGGAGCCTCCGGACCATCTCCAGCACTCCGCGCGAATGCCCGTGCGCCGTGTCGACCACGAGCACGTCGGCGTCCTGCTCCACGAGAGCCGCAGCGCGCTCCAGAGCGTCCGGACCCACACCGACCGCCGCCCCCACACGCAGGCGGCCCTGCTCGTCCTTCGTCGCCAGCGGGAACTCGACGCGCTTCTGGATGTCCTTGACGGTGATCAGGCCCTTGAGGACGCCGTCCGCGTCGACCACCGGGAGCTTCTCGATCTTGTGCCGGTGGAGGATCTCCTCCGCCTCGCGGAGCGTCGTGCCCATGGGCGCGGTGACCAAATTCGTGGCGGTCATCAGGGCCGAGACCGGCTGCTCGGTGTCGCTCTCGAACCGCAGGTCGCGGTTGGTCAGGATCCCCACGAGGCGCCCGCCGTCGTCCACGATCGGGACGCCGGAGATGTGGTAGGTCGCCATCAGCTCGAGCGCCTCGGCGACCGCGCGGTCGGGCGCGAGCGTCACCGGCTCGACGATCATCCCCGACTCGGAGCGCTTCACCTTGTCGATCTCCCCGGCCTGAGCCTCGATCGAGAGGTTGCGGTGGACGATCCCGAGCCCGCCCTCGCGCGCGAGTGCGATCGCCATGCGCGCCTCCGTGACCGTGTCCATGGCGGCGGACAGGATCGGCAGCGCGAGCTCGATGCGCGGTGTCACGCGTGCGCGCGTGGACACGTCGTTCGGCAGGACGTGCGACTCGGCAGGCACGAGCAGGACGTCGTCGAAGGTCAGTCCTTCGCGGCCAAACTTGTCGTCAAGGGCGCGCAGACGGTCGAGCTCGACGTTCAGCGGCTCGGCGCGTCCCACCTCCATCCGCGAAAGCTAGCAGCCCTTCCCGACGGAAAGGGACGTGGGTCACGTCGCCGAAACGACGGACTCGAGCTCGGTGACCGTCGACGCGGCGTGCAGCCGGCCGGCCGCCGCAGGATCGAAGCGGCCCGCGCCCACCTCGAGGGTCGAGGCGGCCGCGGTTGCGACTGCGCTCCGCAGCGATTCCTCGAGGGTCCGCCCGTTGACGCGGCCGGCGAGGAACGCCGCCAGCAAGACGTCGCCCGCACCCACGGAGGAGACCGGCTCGACGCGAGGCGGCCCGGCGCTGAAGTAGCGCACGCTCCGCTCCTCGCGGAAGCGGCAGAAGCAGCCCGACTCCTGGCTGATCAGGACGTTGCGCGCGCCGATCTCCGCGATCGTGTCAAGGGCCATGCGGAAGTCCTCGTCGTCGCGGAACTCCTGGCCGGCCAGCGATTCCGCCTCGCGCTGGTTCGGCGAGACGAGGAACGGCTCAGCCTCGGTGCCGAGCCGAAGCGGCGGGCCTTCGGCGTCGAGGACGCTCGGGACGCCGCGGCGGTTGAGGTCGCGAATCGCCTCCGCGTAGAACCCCTCGTCGACGCCGCGCGGCAACGACCCGGAGAAGACGACGAAGTCGGCGCCTCGGGAGAGGTACCGGAGCTTGTCCATGAGGATGCCGAGCTCCTCCTCGTCGACGCTCGGCCCCCACTCGTAGATCTCGGTGAAGGCTCCGCCGGCCGGGTCGGCCACGACCGTCGAGGTGCGCGACTCGTCCTGGATCCGGACGAAGTCGTTCAGGATCGCCTCGGCGGTCAGAGCCTCGACGATCTGCGTGCCCGTGCCGCCCCCGGCGAGCCCGGTCGCGACAACGGGGACGTCGAGCCGCTTGAGCGCCCGGGCGACGTTGATCCCTTTCCCGCCGGCGAGCATCAACCCCTCGCTGGCCCGGTGGCGCTGGCCGCGCTGGAAGTTCGGGACCGTCAGCGTCCGATCGATCGCCGCATTGAGCGTGGCGGTGACGATCAGGTGAACCAGCTCCCAATTCCGTTCGCGGTGCGGCCGGCGTACCAGCCGATCCGCGAGCCCAGGCCGGGCCGCGACACGTCGCGCGCGGCCACGAGCGCGCGCGAGCCGAGCAACCGTCCGCCTGCGTACACG
>JALZOQ010000141.1 GCA_030913835.1 Actinomycetota bacterium
CGTCCTGCGTGATCCGCGCGCGAGCGACGTCTACTCGAACTACTGGATGCTCAGGCGACTTGCCAGGGCTGGAATGCCCGACGTGTTGGCCGTGATCAGCGGTGAGCGCGTGGAATTCCTCGCCGACCGGGGAATCCACGCAGATCTCGTCCCCTACGGCTATGAGGCGGCGGACGGGCGCGACCTCGGGCTCGAACGCGACATCGACGTCCTCCTCCTGACCGCGGCCCAACTCCGTGAGCGCAAACGAGCTGTCCGCCTTCTCCGCCGCGCCGGAATCCGGGTGGAGACGGTCGGAAGCTACTCCGAGCCGGCGTTCTGGGGCGAGAGCAGGACCGAGCTCGTCAATCGCGCCAAGATCATGCTCAGCGTGTCCCGTTTTCCCGGCACGTTCACCTCCAAGCGGTTCCTGATCGGCATGGCCTGCAACGCGCTGGTCGTCTCCGACCCTCTCTACGATCCGACCCCCTTTCGCCGCGGGGTGCACTTCGTCGAGTCTCGAGTCGATGACCTTGCGAGCTGCGTCGAGCGGTATCTCGCCGACCCGGCGGAGCGTAGGCGGATCGCACAACAGGGCCACGATTTCGTCACGCGCGAGCTGACGATGGAGCGCACGTTCTCGCGGCTTCTCGACGTCATGAGCGAGCGGCTCGTCGCGTGACACGGCGGAGCCTCCAGACGACGTGGAGGACTACCTAGTGCGGTTCGGGCTCGTGGGCCTCGGCTGGGCTGCCCAGGAGTTCCATCTGCCCGCGCTGGGAACGATCCCGGGGGCGGAGATCGTGGGCGGCGCTGACGTCTCGGCGGACAAGCGCGCCGCCTTCGAGCGCCAGACCGGCGCGCCGACGTTCGCCTCGGTCGACGAGTTGCTCGATCGAGGTCGGCCCGACGTGATCGTCATCGGCACGCCTCCGGATTCCCACCTCGATCTCTGCCTTCGCTCGCTCGAGGGCGGCGCCCACGTAATCTGCGAAAAGCCCTTTGCCGCCAATGCTGCTGAGGCCGACCAGGTCCTCGCCGCAGCCGCTGCTGCCGGCCGCGAGGTCGCGGTCAACCACCAGTACCGTGAGAAGCCGATCTTCCGCGCCGTCAAGGAGCGAATCGGCACGGACGATGTCGGCCGCCTCGTCTTCTGCCAGATCATGCAACTGATGGACCTCTTGCCGTGGGAGGAGCCGACTCCCTGGCGGCGGGCGATGCCGAATCGCACGCTCTTCGAGGGCGGCGTTCATCTCGTCGACCTGATGTTGATGCTCTTCGAGGAGCGGCCGCAGGCCGTCTTCGCTCGACGCTCCAGTGGGCTCGATCTCGAGCGCGACGCCGACGCGATTCACCTGCTCACGATCGAGTTTGCAGGCGGGCGCCTGGCGCAAATCACCATCGACCGGTTGTGCCGCTCAGCCACCCGCTACATCGAGCTCCGCGCCGATTGCGAACATGCCTCGCTGCGCGCTTCCCACGGGGGTCGGGCGCTGCTCCAGGTCGGGATGAAGCGGGCTGAGCGGCCGGGGGCGCGCGTGCTCTTCGGTCTCGGCGGGGTTGCCTGGCTCGAGCGCGGGACGAGCCGCAAGACGATCGCCCGTTCCCCCCGCAACCCCGGCGTCGTCGCTACGGGGGCGCTGTTCCGGAAGATCGCGGCCGCCCTCGCGGAAGGCCGCGAACCACCTTCGAGCGGCCGCGAAGCGCGCGACGGACTCGAGGTCATCGATGCCGCTTATCTGTCCGCAGAGTCGGGCGAGCGGGTGCTGCTTCCGCGGGACGTGCTTACGCCAACGACCTCCGGCTAACCCGCGACGATCCGCAGCGAGCCACGCGCGGTCGCTCGGCGCCCATCGGCTGCCCGCGCCGTGATGCGGACCGCGTAGAGCGCGGGCTGCAGGCGTCGCAGCTCGAGCTCGTTCCGGCCGGTTGAAGCTCTACGGTCTCCTCGCGCCGCGATTCGCCCTTGGCGGAGAACGATCCAGCTCACCTGTGCAGCTCGCGACAGCGTGACGACGAGCCGGGGATTTCGCGTGGCGGGTACGCGAGCCGCCCGCGGGACAAGGCGAACGACCAGGGCCGGCCGGAGATCGATCGAGACGAGGCGGACTCGGTGGTTGAGCGCATCGGCCACGAGGAACCCGCGCAGGTTCGGCAGCACCGCCAGCGCTTTTGGCTGATCGAGCAAGGCCGCGGCCGGGGGGCCACCGTCGCCACCAAAGCCTGCGGCGCCACCGCCGACGATTGTGGTGATCGTGCCGTCCGCCCGCACGCGTCGAACGCGGTTGTTGGATGTGTCCGCGATCAGGAAGCCGCCGTCGGGCAGCGAGGCGACGGCATGTGGACGGTTGAGCATGGCAGCGGTGGCGGGCCGGCCGTCGCCCGAGAACCCCGCCGTTCCGGTCCCGGCGACTGTGGTGATCGTCCCGTCACGTCCGACGCGCCGGATCCGCTGGCCGCGTTGCTCGGCGATCAGGAATCCACCACCTGGGAGGGGAAAGACCGAGAAGGGCAAGTTCAGTCGCGCCGCGCGCGCCGGGCCGCCGTCCCCCGAAAAGCCCGCCTCGCCGGTGCCGGCGACCGTGGTAATCGTTCCGTTCAGCTCCACACGGCGAACTCGGTGGTTGCTCGAGTCCGGAATCAGGAGCGCGCCGTCGGGAAAGGCAGCGATCCCGCGTGGCAGTCTGAGCGCCGCCTGGACGGCTGGACCGCCGTCGCCTGAGAACGTCTCGAGCCCGTTCCCGGCGACGGTCGTGATGGTGGCGTTGGGCCAGACACGCCGGATCCGGTTGTTGAGCATGTCGGCGAGGACGTAGCCGCCGTCCGGCATGGCAGCGGCGCCGTGGACGAAATTCAGCTGGGCGAGTGTCGCGCTGCCGCCGTCCCCGGAGAACCCGCCGACGCCGGTGCCCACCGGCGTCGAGATCGTGCCGTCTGGCGAGACGCGCCGAACCGTGTTGTTGAACGGCTCTGCGAATACGAAGCTGCCGTCGCGCAGGAAAGCGATGCCCCGCGGGTGATTGACGGTTGCGGCGACAGCCGGTCCGCCGTCGCCGCTCCGGCCGGCGACTCCCGTGCCGGCCACCGTGCGAATCGACACGGCCTGGCTCGTCGTCGCAGACGAGTCCCCCACGAGGGACGCGGGGAGGCCGAGCACGAGCGCCGCCGCGGCGTTCCGCAGCTTCACGAGTCGCGCCCCCCTTTGCGGGCCAGCAAGACGATCTGCGTCGCGAGCACGCGCTCGAGCGTAGGGCCGCGGCCTTCGAGCCAGGCTGCCAGACGGCCCGAGGCCGACCGCAGGACGAGATCGAAGGGCGTCGGGACTGCGGCATAGCTCGTGTACACCACCGCCTCGACCAAGAGACCCTCCGTGGCCAAGAGGGTGGCCGTCTCGGCCGGGCTCATGAACCGTCGCCGGGCCGGAGCCGGACGTCGCCCTGCGCCGCTGCGCTTCGCCAGCCGCACGGCCGGATAGAAAGCGCGCTTCGACAGGACATGGAG
>JALZOQ010000183.1 GCA_030913835.1 Actinomycetota bacterium
CTAGCCCCCGAGCCCGAGCTGCCGCGCGAGCAGCTCGAACAGGTGGCGAAGGGCGGGCGACGCGGCGATCGCGGCGACCACGGCGCCGAGCGCGGCGATCGCGAAGACCACGAGCGGCCAGGTGCCGACGCCGGGCGAGACGAGCCGCGAGACGCCCTTGGCGTCCACGAGGATCTCGCCGACCTTTAGACGTGTCACGAACGTCGAGGACATCCCGGCGCGGTTCCGTTCGAGGAACTCGATCAGGTTCAGGTGCGTGCCGACAGCCACGATCAGCTCGGCGCCCTTCTCGTAGGCGAGCAGCAACGCCATGTCCTCGCTGATGCCGGTCGCGCTCACAACCTGGTACTTGAGTCCGAGGCGCTCGAGCCGAGCGGCGCCGGGCGCCTCGCCGCCGGGATACGCTTGGACGAGGATCTCCGCGCCGCAGCGAAGCGCGGAGTCGGACACAGAGTCCATGTCCCCGACGATCACGTCCGGCTTCAGCCCCTCCTCCAACAGGGCGTCCGCGCCGCCGTCGACGGCGATCAGCACCGGCTTGAAGTCGCGCACGTACGGTCGGACGATTCTCAGGTCGCGCTTGTGACCCGGGCCGCGCGCAACCACGAGCGCCTGCCGGTCGCGGAAGCGCGTGCGGAGCGGCGGAAAGTCGATGCCCTCGGTGAGCAGCTTCCCCTCCTCCCGCAGGTACTGCATCGTGTTTTCGGCGAAGGACTCGAGCGCCGCGGTGACGCGGCCCTGCTGCTCCGCGAGGGACAAGGCCAGCTCCTCAGGACTTAGCGCCTTGCCCGTCGCGAGACACGAGCCGTTGCGGAAGAGACTCGCGCCGCGCACGGTCAGGAGCTCCCCGTCCGTAACCGAGTCGAAGAGGGGGGCGCCCGGAGCGTCGATCAGCCGGATCCCGCCGCGGACGAGCGTCAGCGGGCCCGGGTTCGGGAAGCGGCCGCTCTGCGAGTCGGCGACGTTCACGACGACGCGAACGCCGGACTCGAGCAACTCCTCCGCCGAGACGCGGTCGAGGTCGGTGTGGTCGATGATCGCGATGTCGTCCGGAGAAAGCCGCTTCACCAGGTGCTTGGTTCGCCGGTCCAACTTCGCATTCCCCGTGAACTCGACGAAGCTCACGCCCCTGGCCGCCTGCCGCTCCCGCCCGGCGGAGCCGGGCTCCGCGCAAGGCTGACGACGCTCGCGGCACGATGCATGCCCGCGCGGCGCCAGTCCGTACGCCCAAGTACTGTCCTCGCGCCGCGCGGCCGTGCCTCCCACCGCGACCGACGCCCCAGGAACGTGAGCACGCTCATTTGACCGTGGAGAGGAACTCGGCGCCGCCGAGCATCCGCTGCAGCTCTTCGCGGCGCTCGGCCTCGTGGAGCGCTTCGATTCGGGTGTGCGTGGGGTCGCCGGGGATCTTCTCGACGCGGAAGTGGCGCTCGGCGAGGCTGGCGATCTGCGGAAGGTGGGTGATCGTGATCACCTGCGCTCGCTCGGCGAGCCGCTGGAGGGTGCGCCCGACCGCGTTTGCCGTCTCCCCGCCGATGCCGGCGTCGATTTCGTCGAACACGAGTGTCTCACCGCCCGCGACGGCTGCAATCGCGAGCGCGATTCGCGAGAGCTCGCCGCCCGACGCGGTGTCGGCGACCGGGGCGAACGGCAGGCCCGGATTCGGACGGATCAGGAATGACACCTCGTCTCCGCCGGTAGGCCCGAGCTCGCGCTCGCGCAGCTCGACCCGGAACTCGCCCTCGCCCATGCCAATCCCGTGCAGCTCCTCGGCGACGGCGTCCGCAAAGGGGTCGACCGCCAGAGCCCGCTCGGCGTGGAGCTCGTCCGCGAGCCTCTTGACCTCGGCCTCTGCGGCGACGAGCGCCTCGGCCGCGGCCGCGCGCGGATCGAAGCCGTCCTCCATCGCCTCGAGCTCGGCCCTGGCTTCCGCGGCGCGCGCGAGCAGCTCCGCGTACGACGCGCACCGGAACCGGCGCTTTGTCTCGGCGATCTTGTCGAGCTCCGCCTCGATCTGCTCCAGCCGGTCCGGCTCGGCTTCGAGGGAGGCCAGGAACGCACGCAGCTCGCTTGCGGTCTCGCGGAGGCGCAACTCCGCGTCGCGCAGCTCGTCCCCCGCGCGCTGAAGCTCGGCAGCGAGATGCTCCAGCGGCGCGATCGCGCGCTCGGCGACGCCGACGAGCCCGGCGGCACCCTCGCCTTCGTCAGGCGCGAGCGCTTCGACCCCGGCCGCAGCGCCGCGGGCAAGCTCGGTCACGTGCCGCAGACGCTCGCGCTCGGCCCTCAGCTCCTCCTCCGTCGCGGCTTCCATGCCTTCGGTGTCGGCCACGAGCGCGCGGAGCTCCGCGATCCGCGCCTCCTCCGCCGCAGTGTTCGACGACAGCTCCTCGTGGCGGCGGCGTGCCACGACGAGCTCGCGCCACGCGATCCGTGCACCCATCCGGTGCTGTGCGTGCTCGTCGCCGACGAACGCGTCCAGGACGTCCAGTTGATACGCAGGCCGTCCGAGCCGGCGCTGCTCGAATTGACCCGACATCGCGACCAGGCGCTCGGCCGCAGACGCGACGTCCTCTCGCGCCGCGCTGCGTCCCCACGCGTACGCCCGCGTCCGCCCGTCCGGGAAGACCCGCCGAGCGACCACGAGCGCGTCCTCGTCCTCCGGCCGAAGCTCGACGAGCCCGCCCAGCGCCTCATCGTCGAGCGCATCGTCCGGGAGCCCCAGCTCCGCCTCGACATAGGCCTCCGGCCCGTCGGCGCCGATGTACGAGGCGTCGCCCTTCGCGCCGAGCAGAAGACCTACCGCCTGCGCGAGGATCGTCTTGCCCGCACCGGTCTCGCCCGTGATCGCGTTCAGGCCGGGCGCGAAGTGGAGCTCGGCGCGACGGATGAGCACGAGGTTCTCGATCGACAGGCGGCGTAGCACCGACAGGGATGGTAAGCGGCCCTGCCCGGCGCGTCGACGGTCACGGGCAGCCCTGGCCCCTCGGGCTGCGTCTAGGCCCCGAACGTGCGCCGGTAACGCCGGAAGAACGTGACCTCGGGGAGCGTGGCCAGATGGCTGCGCTGCGGGCCGAGGCCGATGCGGACGCCCTCGCCGTGGGCGTCGAGCTCGCAGACCTGGTGGCCGTCGACGATCACGGTGACTGCAACGT
>JALZOQ010000205.1 GCA_030913835.1 Actinomycetota bacterium
AGGACTCGGACCCGCGCCGCCGCCAGCTCGAGCGCGAGCGGCAGGTTCTCGAGCCGCGCGCAGAGCTCCGGCACCGCGTCGCCCGCGACGAAGGTCGGCAGTGCCGCACGCGCGCGGGCCACGAACAGCTCCGTCCCGTCCTCCGGCTCGAGCGGCGGGACCGGATAGGCCTGCTCGCCGGGAACGCGAAGCAGCTCGCGGCTCGTCACGAGCAGATGGACGTTGGGGCAGAAGGCGAGTAGCTCCGGGAGGCGGGGGGCTGCCTCGACGACGTGCTCGAAGTTGTCGAATAGAAGCAGCAGCGACTTGTCGGCGAGGTGCTCCGCGAGACCGTCCCTCGCTCCGAGCGCGTGCGCCGCCGTCGCCAAGACGAGCTCGGGGTCACGTAGCGGCGCCAGCGGCACCCAGAAGATCCCGTCTGGGTAGCGCTCGGCAGCCTCGGCGGCCGCCTGCAGTGCGAGACGCGTCTTGCCCGTCCCGCCCGGCCCCGTAAGGGTGACTAAGCGCGCCTCCTCCAGCAACCCGCACGCTTCCGCGACCTCGTGCTCGCGACCGAGAAACGGCGTCGCCGGAATCGGCAGATTCGTTCGGTAAAGACTCTTCAGCGGCGGGAACTCCTCGTCGCCGAGCTGGTACATCCGCTCGGGCGCAGACAGGTCCTTCAGCCGGTGCTCGCCGAGGTCACGCAGCCGGTCGGTGCCGAGCAGCGACGCCGTGGACGCTGAGATGAGTACCTGCCCGCCGTGTCCCGCGGCCGCGATCCGCGCCGCGCGGTGTACGTCCACGCCGACGTACCCCTCCTCGTCTACGAGCGGCGTGCCCGTGTGGACGCCCATTCGCACCCGGATCGGACCCGTCGAGAGTTGTTCGAGGGCCACGGCAGCGGCCGCGAGCGCGCCCGGCGCCGTCGGGAACGCGACGAAGAAGGCGTCACCTTGGGTATCGACCTCGACGCCACCATGGGCGCCGAACGCCTCGCGGAGTACCCGCCGGTGCTCAAGGAGAGCCTCTGCGTAAGCCTCGGCACCCAGCTCCTGCAGCAGCTTCGTCGAGCCCTCCACATCGGTGAAGAGGAAGGTGACCGTTCCGGAAGGCAGATCGCGCCGCATACCGGCATCATGAATGCGGTGGAGCTGGCGTCTACATCACAGGTGGGCGGATTGTGGGGGTCGGCGGCCGATGCGATTTGACGCGGGCGGAAGAGCTTCGCGCGCGAGAGCTAAGCTCGCCGGGGTCGACCTGCAGGAAAGGAGCAGTCATGCGGTTGAGACGGCAGCGGCGAGAGCTCGCTCCCGGGATCACCAAGATGGCGCCCGGCTGGGAGAAGATCCTGCGCGGCGAGTCCTCGCTCGCGGGGGCGCAGCGGCTCTATCGGAGGATGTTTGCGCTGATTCCCAGCCCGTGGCGGTGCAAGTTCTGCAATGCGCCGTTCAGCGGTCCGCACGCAGGCAAGCTCAAGTGGTTGGGCTACTCACCGTCAGCGAAGAACCCGAACATTTGCGCGCGCTGAATCGAGTGGGCACCTAAGGGTGGGGCGATCGTCCCGCTCTCGGTGCTCTTCGCCGACGTGCGCGGCTACACGAAGCTGACCGAAGGTCTCTCGCCGGCTGAGGTGCCGGCGTTGATGAACCGATTCTACGAGACGGCCTCGTCCGCGCTGCTCGCGCGCGACGGGCTGCTCGGGCAGGTCGAAGGCGACAACGTCATGGCGCTGTTCGTGCCCGGGTTCGCAGGCGATGGGTACAAGCAGAACGCAGTCGAAGGAGGACGATCGCTGCTCGCCGCCGTCGGATCGGGAACCGACCTCGCGCTCGACATCGGAGTGGGCATCGCGAGCGGCGAAGAGTTCGTGGGGAATGTCGGCGGAGGCGGCTACAAGGATTTCACCGCGCTCGGCGACGTGACGAACACCGCCGCTCGGCTCACGGCCAAGGCCCTCGCAGGGGAGGTGCTCGTCGACGCGGAGACTTTCGAGGCCGTTCGCGCGACGTACCCCGACGCCCAGCGCCGCGAGCTCGAGCTTAAGGGGAAGCAATCTCCTGTCGAAAGCTTCGTGATTCCTGTCAGCTGAAGCAGACGCGCATGCCAAGCTGCTTCGAAAGCCTCGTGCTGGCGTCGACGTGGCCCGCAGATCGTCCGTTGGCGGCCACAACTCCCGACTGGTCGCCCTGCCCAGCCGCGTCGCGGATGTCCTCGAAGTCGTGTCCTAGAGCCGCCATCGCGTTCATCCACTGTTCCGCCGCGCGCTCCTCGCTCTTGGGCGGAACGAGGTCACGCTGCTTCTCCAGCGATTCCCGGAACTCGGGCAGCAGTCGATTCATGTAGCGCTCGGTCTCCGGGAGCGTGTTCGCCGGACCGAGTGTCGCCGCGAACCGACCAAATGCCTCGCAGTTAGCGTCCGCCTTCCTAGCGTACTCCTGTCTCGTCAGGCGTTCGTCGGCTCCCATCACGAACGGTGCCGCGAATGCCGCAGCGAGGGCCGCTGCGATCACCGCAAACATGACCATCCGCATCCTGGATGTGCGGCTCCTCGAAAGGAGCACAAGGGCCACGCCGGCGACGACGAGCGCTAGACCCGTCGACACCCACCATGGCCACCAGTCCGCCTGCATCCTCCCGCAGGACGTTAGGCCGTCTTCGCCGAGCGTGCAAGTGTCGGCCTCGAAACGCCGACTGGAGGCCCA
The DNA here is from genome assembly GCA_030913835.1 of Actinomycetota bacterium. GTDB lineage: Bacteria > Actinomycetota > Thermoleophilia > Gaiellales > Gaiellaceae > UBA5186. The sequence continues at coordinate 2,685 of JALZOQ010000205.1, forward strand.
CGAGAAGCCGTCGTGCGGGGAAACCGGGGATCGGATGCGTTGCAGGAACCCTGAGCTCCGATGAGCCTATTGATCCGGGCTGGGGCTCCCGAGAACTGACGCGGCCGCGATAAGGGCATCCGTCTGTTCGGCGTGCCAATCGAGCCCCATTCCCCGGAGGCGGTCACGCGCCTTACCGACCAGCGTCTCGTCCTCACGGACGATTCCGAGTGCGCGGAGCGCGAACGGCTCGAGGTAGGTCCCCGCCTGCAACAGAGGCGGTGCCTCCTCCTCGACTCGTCGTCGGTCGCGGAGGGCGGCAAGAGCGTCCATCCGCGCCGCGAGTCCGGCGAGTCCGAAGCTGAGGTTGTGGCTCGCGGTGGCCTCGAGAGCCTCTCCGACAGGATCAAGATTCCCTCGCAGGAGTGCAAGGCGAAGGCGTGGGGACTCGAGCGCAAAGTCGTATCCCTCCATGCCGAGCTTCTCGGCAGCCTGCTCGAGTTCGGCCGCCCGTTGCTGGTTTCCCCCGACAGCGTTTGCGACGGCACAGATGAGCAAGGAGCGCGCGTTGCGCGTGCAGGGTGTGTCGAGGTTTGCGGAGACGGCCTGCTCGGTGCCCACGGTGTGCGCCACGACCGTCTCCCAGCCGCCGGCGAGTTCCTCGACCTCGAGCTGGAGGGAGAGGCCGTGGAGCTCGTGGTGAGGCGAGAGCTTCCGAGAAAGGTCGCCTGCGTTCTTCGCAAGCCGGCGCGCCTCGTCGATCTGGGCCACCGCTGCGAATGCAGGGACGGCTGCTTCGTGAGCCTCGACGAGGTGGTCGGGGTCGCTGATCAGCGCGATCAGGCCTAGCCGTTCGCGTGCGAGCTCGTATGCCTCGTCATAGTGGTGCTGCGAGTAAGCCTGGGCAACGAGGGCGTCGAGCGCCCAGGACTGGAGTTCTCTGTCGCCCAACTGCTCGGCCAGCCGTTCAGCCTGACGGGCAGCCTCCGGCGCCTCCTTCGGAGTCCAGAAGGCGCGGGCGATGAGCGCACGCACGCGGGCCGGGCTTTCCGGTTCGGAAAGCTCGAAAGCTCGATCGATCCAGCCGGCCACGAGCTCGTGATCCGGGCGCCGCTGCCACATTCCCGAGCGAGCGGCAGTGTGCAACGCCAGCAGGCTGTAGGTCTCGCCGCAGCTGGCGCGGTCCTTGCATACCTGCAGCGAGTTCTGCATGGCCTCCCAGAACGCCTGACCCTCGTAGCGCATGGCGTGCGCATGCCCGATGTTGCGCCAGAGCTCCGCCCTGGATTGCTCGTCCTTCTCTAGATCGAGTGCCCGCTGGAGCAGCGAGGTGGCGTCACCGAGCTCATAGCGGCCGAGGGCGAGTTGCGCAGCCCGACGGAGCCATTCGAGCGCCTTCTCCTGCAGTCGCTCGCGTTCGGCCTCCTCGCCGCCCCAGGCGAGGTCGGCGTCCTCGGGCCGCACCGCCGCCCAGTAGTGGTGAGCGAGGAGCGACGCAAGGTCGTCGCGGCCTTCTCCCATGCGGTCGAGCCAGTCAGCGAACGCGGCGTGCATTCGCGACCGCTTGGCCTTGGGGAGGCTCGCGTACGCGACCTCCCGTGTCAGCGCGTGCTTGATTGCGTACTCCCGTTCACCGGCCATGGCCGAGCCCGCCCGGCGTCGGACGAGGCCGCGCTGTTCGAGCACGCGAAGGTCCGGTTCTGCGTCGACAAGCTCGTAGACCGGGCCTGCCCAGAAGATTCGTCCGATCACCGCCGCCGCTTGGAGCGCGGACTTCTCGGCGGCCCCGAGCAGGTCGATCCGCGCCGCGAGGACAGCGTGAATCGAGTCCGGCACGGTGAAATCGCTCGGGAGCTTCCGCAAGGCCCAGCCGCCGTTCCCCTGCGCGAGTAAGCCATTGTCGATCAACACACCGAGCAGCTCCTCGACGAAGAACGGGTTCCCTTCGGCGCGCTCGACGACGAGCTCTCGCAACTCCGGCGACAATACGCCGGCGAGCAGCTCGTCGAGCATCCGCAACGAGTTCTCCGCGGAGAGAGGCTCGAGCTCCAGAAGCTCGCCGCCCGCGCGCACACCCCATCCAGGCCGGCGGTCGATCAGTTCGGGCCGTGCTGTCGCGATCACGAGCAGCGCTCCCTGCACGCCGGTGAGCACGTACTCGAGCAAGTCGAGGAGCTGGTCCTCGGCCCAGTGGATGTCCTCGATGAGCACGACCGCAGGCCGCTCGCCCACGAGTTCGGTTAGGAACTCAGCCCAGGTGTCCTGGAACCGGTCTCGTGCAGCGAGCGGGTGAAGATCACCGGCCACGTCGAGACCCAGCGCCAAACCGAGAATCTCCCGCTGCCCGAGCCGTTCGCGCGCGACATCCGGAGCGTCACTGTCGAGCAGCCCGAGGTGCTCCTTTAACACCTCGCCCAGGGCCCAGTAGGCGGTTCCCGCTCCGTATGAGAGGCAGCGGCCGGTTCGACGCAGCGGCTCGGGCTTCTGCTCCTGGAGATCGTCCCAGAGCTCGCGTACGAGCCGTGTCTTACCGACCCCTGCATCGCCGAGAACGGTCACGAGGCGCGGCCGCCGCTCCTCGACCGCAGTCCGGTAGGCGCGGCGAAGGCGGCCGAGCTCCTGATCGCGGCCAACGAAAGCGAGCGCCAGGCCGCCGACGCCGCGCGGACGCATGAGCGAGAGCGCGCGTACCAACCGACGCGCAACTATCCCTCTGGGCTTGCCTTTCGCCTCGACCGCGGCGGGTTCGTCGAACTCAAAGGCGCCACGTGCGGCAGCGACCGTGCGCTCGCCGACCAGGATCTCGCCAGGCGCGGCCGCCTGTTCCAGCCGCGCGGCCACGTTGACCGCATCGCCTGTGACGAACGAGCTGCCCTCTCGAGGCTGGCCTACGACGACGTTCCCCGTGTTGATCCCCGTCCGCAGCTCGAGCCGACCCTCGAACAACTCTGCCAGCCGCCCGCGCATGGCGACTGCGGCGTGAAGCGCTCGCTCGGCGTGATCCTCCAGCGAAGTCGGTGCACCGAACGCCGCCATGACCGCGTCGCCGGCGAACTTCTCGACCGTCCCACCCGCGCGCTCGACCTCTTCCACCATCGCGTCGTAGAAGCGGTCGAGTATGGCTCGCGTGCGCTCCGGATCCTCAGAGTCGGCAAGCGCGGTCGAGCCGACCAGGTCGGCGAACAGCACCGTCGCGAGCTTGCGCTCCTTGCTCGCACCACCAGCCATGCCACGATTGTCCCTCAGCGGCGCGTGCAACCCAACCCGCCATCGGCAACCAGCGCCCGCGGTTCGAAAAGCTCTATCGCTCTCCGAAGCAGGCGGCGGCGTAGTCGGCTTGCTTCGCGCAGCAGCTGGTGAGCGTCGCCACGAAGCTGCGCTCTGCGGGAGAGAGTGGGCGGCCGGCGAGGTGCGCGACCGAGAAGTGGCGGAGCAGCGGTGGCCGTCCGGCGAGCCGGAAGCTCTCGAGGTCGCCGCGCTCGACCTCTTCGGCGACGGCGTAACGGGAGAGGAAGGCGACGCCAAGACCCTCGCGCGCCGCGCGCTTGATCGCCTCGCTCGAGCCGAGCTCCCAGACGCCCGCGAGCTGCGTCCCGATCGCTCGCAGCTCTTCATCGACGATCCGCTGTGAGCTCGACCCGGGCTCGCGCGCGAGGAGCATGAACTCGGACAGCCTGGCGGGCGAGAGCTCACCGTTCTTGAGCGGAGCAAAACCCGGCTTCGCGACGCCGACGACTTCGTCTTCGAGGAAAGGTTCGAGCTCGATTCGCTCGTCGGCGCTGCTCGCGCCGACGAGCGCGAGCTGGACGCGGCCATTCAGAAGTCGCTTGAGGATCTGCTCGCTCGCGGCGACCTCTACGTCGACGGTGACCCCGGGATAGGTTCGCCTGAAGCAGCCGAGCGTGTCCGGGAGCAAATAGACGCCGGGCGCCGTTGACGCGCCGATGTGGATCGTGCCCGTCTGCAGTCCGGAGAGCGCGCCCAGCTCCTCGTCTGCCGCGCTCAGGCTGGAAAGCGCTTGCGCCGCACGTGCCGCGAGGATCTGGCCTGCCTCCGTCAGTCGGCTGCCGCGGCCGCTGCGCTCGACGAGGCGCTGCCCGGCTGCGGCCTCGAGCAGGCGCAGGTGTTGGCTCGCGCTCGGCTGGCCTATCCCGATCGCGCTGGCAGCAGCGGACACACTTCCCTCGCGCTCGATCTCGACGAGCAGGCGCATGCGCGTGGTGTCCCAGAGCTCGCGCAGGGTGCTCGTGGCAGCCATCTTCGCTACCGATAGCAGCTATCGGCAACTTCGTCTAGCGCGATGTGCGCGGCCGACCCTAATCTGAGGTCGTGATCCTGCGCCCGTTCCTATACGACGAGACCGCCTGCGCGTCATACCTGTTCGGCTGTCTGACCGCGAGAAAGCTCGCGGTCGTCGATCCGCACGCGGCGCTAGTCGAGCGCTATCTGGACGAGGCCGAGCGCGCCGGCGCACCGATCGTCGCCGTCTTCGAGACCCATGTGCAGGCCGACCACGTCTCGGGCCTTCCTGCTCTGGTCGAAGCGACGGGCGCCACGGCTTATCTCCCGGCTGGAGCTCCGGTCGAGTTCCCGCACGAAGGCCTCGCCGACGGCGACGAGATCGTGCTCGGCAACACGGTTGTCCGCGCGCTTTCCACCCCTGGCCACGCGCCGGCGCACCACGCGTACTTGATCGCGGACCGGCGCCGGGGGACGGAGGAGCCGTGGCTCGTCTTCACGGGCGACTCGCTTCTTGTTGGCGACGTCGGGCGTCCCGACCTGCATGCCGGCGGCGATCCGCTGCCGCTCGCGCGTCAGCTGTACGGCTCGCTTGAGCGGTTGCTGGAGCTTCCCGACGGAGTCGTCGTCTATCCGAGTCATTACGCCGGCTCGGTCTGCGGACGGTCGCTCTCGGGCAACCCGTTCTCGACGATCGGCTTCGAGCGGCGCCACAACGGATCGCTCGCCGCCGCCGACGCCGAGTCATTCGCGCATGCCCTGCTCGTGGATCTGCCGCCACCGCCGGCGGATCAGGCGGAGATCACCGCCACGAACAAGCGCGGGCTCGTCGTCGCACGGCCGTGACGCCCGCGCCCGCACGCCTCGGGCTGCGGGCGAACGCGGCCCAATTCTCGCTCCTCGTCGGCCTGAACGCCCTCGTCGGCGCAATGGTGGGCCTCGAGCGGAGCGTGCTTCCGCTCGTCGGCCAGAACGACTTCCACCTCACCTCGAACGCCGCGATCCTCACGTTTGTCGTCGCCTTTGGCGCGGCGAAGGCCATGACGAACCTTGCCGCCGGCACCTTCGCCGACAGGGTAGGACGGAAGCGCCTGCTTGTTGCCGGGTGGCTGCTCGCGCTACCGGTGCCGCTGTTGATCGGGCTCGCGCCGAGCTGGTGGCTGATCGTCGTCGCCAACGTGTTCCTCGGAGCGAACCAGGGGCTCGCGTGGTCGATGACGGTGGTGATGAAGATCGATCTCGCCGGGCCGGCTCGACGCGGGTTGGCACTTGGACTGAACGAGTCGGCCGGCTACCTGGGCGTTGCGGCGACCGCCTTCTTGACCGGTGTCGCCGCCACGACGGTCGCACCGCGCACGGTCATCTGGGTCGGCGCGGTCGTCATCGCCGTCGCCGGTTTGCTCCTCTCGATCCTGTTCGTGCGCGATACCGGCGAACACGTCGCGCACGAGCAGCGCGCCCACGGGTCAGATCCCCGCCCGCGCAACCCGGTGCTGCGCGCATGCGCCCAGGCGGGGCTGGTCAACAATCTGAACGATGCGCTTGCGTGGGGACTCGCCCCGCTCTACCTGGCGGCGCACGGTGCGTCAGTACGGCAGATCGCCCTAGTTGCCGCCGTGTACCCGGGTGTGTGGGGAATCGCGCAACTCGGGACCGGCTGGCTCTCGGACCGCGCAGGTCGCAAGCCGCTGATCGTGCTCGGAATGCTGGTCCAGGCCGGTGCGCTCGGGCTGCTCGTCGCCGGCGGTGGAACGTTCTCCTTCGCGCTTGCGGCCGCCGTGCTGCTCGGTCTAGGGACGGCGCTCGTGTATCCAGCGCTGATTGCCGCCGTTTCGGACGCCGTTCCGCCGCAGAACCGGGCTCGTGCGATCGGCGTATACCGCTTTTGGCGCGATGCCGGCTTCGTGCTCGGCGCACTGATCGCCGGCCTCTCGGCCGACGCGGTCGGGGCGGACGCCGCAATCGCTCTGGTCGCTGCTTTGACAGCTGCGAGTGGCGTCTGGGTCGGAGCAACGTCGTGGACGCGTCAGCGACCGTCCTCCGAATCATCGCCGGGACCGATGAGCGGCATCGGCAGCACCGGCCTAGTCGGCGACACCGAGCCGGATTAGTGTCGCGCCCATACATCTAGTAGGAGGAGCACATGCCCGACAACGGAGGAAAGGTCGTCATCAACCTCGCTAGCGGCCTCGAGGACGCCGAGCGCGTGACCGTCGCGTTTCTGGTCGGCGGCGCGGCGGCGGAGCAGGGTAGGCAGGTCGCGATGTTCCTCACCAAGGAAGCCGTCCGAATCGCGGTCCCGGGCTTCGCGGATTTCGTCGCCTGCGACGGCTGCCCGCCGCTCGCCCGCCTGTTCGAGCAATACGCCGAGCACGGCGGTGAGCTCCTCGTCTGCCCGATTTGCGCGAAGGCCCGCAAGGTCGACGAGGGCGACCTGGCGGGGAACGCACGCCTTGCCGGCGCGACCCCGCTCTGGGAGTGGATCGGCGACGAACCTGCGACCGTCTTCAGTTACTAGCGTCTCGCGAGAAACGGCGCGAGGCGGCGCACGCCGAGCGCGACCGCGCCAACTGCGGCGATGCCTACGCCGATGATGTTGGTCGTGATGCAGGTGCGGCAGGCGTTGCAGCAAACCGTGGCCGCGGGCCCGAGGTCGTTCGCCCTGTTGGCGAGCGGGAGCATCTTCATCTGCGCGCGCTCCACGAGCGGCCTCTCCATGGTGTAGCCCCGCGGACTTCACATCGGTTCAGACGATGCCCGCCATCGGCAACTTCCTCTTGGCCGATACGGACTGGCGTCCTAGGCTAGGAGCATGACCGTCGAGACCGGCGTCGACGTCGATCTTCTGAAGACCGAGATCAAGAAGACGTACGCCTCCGTCTCGACCGAGCCGGACAAGGACTTCGTGTTCCCGACAGGTCGGGCGTGGGCCGTGGACCTCGGCTATCCCGACGAGCTCGCTAACGTTCCCGAGGCCGCCGTGCAGTCGTTCGCGGGTGTGGCGAACCCGGTTTCGCTCGGACGCCTCCAGCCCGGAGAGCGCGTGCTCGACCTCGGCTCCGGGGCCGGCACGGATTCGCTCGTCGCCGCTCAGATGGTCGGCCCATCGGGCCGCGTCACCGGCATCGACATGACGCCGGAGATGCTCGAGAAGGCGCGGCAGGCCGGCAACGAGATGGGGGCGGAGAACATCGAGTTCGTCGAAGGCGAGGTCGAAAGCCTGCCCTTCGCGGACGCGAGCTTCGACGTCGTGATCTCCAACGGAGTGATCGACCTGGTCCCAGATAAGGACGCAGTGTTCGGCGAGATCTTCCGTGTGCTCGAGCCCGGAGGCCGGATCCAGCTCGCAGACGTGACGATCCAGAACCCGGTCAGCGAGGAAGGGAAACGGGACATCGACCTCTGGACCGGCTGAATTGCCGGGGCGCTGCTGGAAGCAGCGTACGCCAGGCTCCTGGAAGGACACGGCTTCGAGCGCATCGAGACCGGCCAGCTGGTCGACACCTACGCGCGCTCGAAGTTCGAGGACACGCGCCGAAAAGCGCTGAAGTTCGGCGCTCGCGGCACAACGCTCAAGGCCTACAAGAGGAGGAAACAATGAGAGCCATCGACTGTCCTTGCGGCCACCGACTTGAAGGAGCCGACGACGACGAGCTCTTTCGCCTCGCGCGCGAGCACGTCGACCGCGACCACCCGGAGATGCAGCGGTCGGACGAGGAAATTCGCGAACGCGTCGCCGCCGACGCCTACGGCGCCTGAGTGAATCGGGCGAGCGTCCTCGATCCCGAGGGAGCGCACTTCGCGGGGCTCGAGCGAGTGGTCGACTTCGCCGGCGCACGCGTCCTCGAGGTCGGCTGCGGCGATGGCCGGCTGACCGTCCCCGTCGCGCGGCGCGCTGCCAGCGTCTTCGCCTTCGATCCGGACGAAGAGGCCGTCGACGCCGCCCGCGGGGCCTTGCCGGCGGAGCTGGCTGGACGCGTCACGTTCGCCGCGGCATCGGCTAAAGCGATCGAGATCCCACGCTCGGCGTTCGACATCGTGCTCTTCTCGTGGTCGCTCTGATGAGTCGAGCCCGAGGACGTCGTGTACGTCCTGCGCCGACTTTTAGAGCCCCTAGCGGCTGAAGGAATCGTCCTCGACCTCCAGGTTGTTCGTCCCCACCCACTCGTGGAAGTGGACGACTCGATCCTGTGCGAGATCGACGGCAGCCCGCTCTTCGTCGGGGCGGACGCAGCCCGGGACGCGGTCGACCTCCTGGTCGCGGAGGGGTTGCTGGAGGAGGAGGCGCGCGACGACCATGACGTGCGCAAGCACTATGCGAACGGAGCCGCTCTCGTGGACGACTTCAAGACGAGCAAGCGGAGGATCCCGGTAGATGCGATTCCGCGCCTGCAGGCGATAGAGCGGGAATGCGTGGTACGCGAACGTAGCCGCGTCCGCCGCCTCCGCCTTGTCTCCAGCACGGCCCATCATTAGGCCGTTGTCACGGCTACTGCTTCGCCGGGTAGAAGTCGATGCGCATCACGACCCGGCGGAGGGTCGGCTGACTGACCTCGGCGAACCCGGCCGCCTCGAAGATGCTGCGGCTGCCGACATGGACCTCCCCCCAGGTGATCTCCTGCCCGGGCTGCGTGATCATCGGGTAGCCCTCCAGCGCACGGGCGCCGCGTTGCCGGGCGAAGTCGACGGCGGCGTGCGCAAGCGCACGGCTCACGCCGCGGTGGCGGAAGCCCGTGCGGGTGACGAAGCAGGTAACGGCCCAGACGCTTTCGTCGGTCTTGTCCTCCGCTCGCCCCGCCCAGGGGTCCGGCCGAGGCGCACGTAGGCGCTGCGCGCCTCGACCGCGCACCAGCCGACGGGCTCGCCCTCGAGGTAGGCGACGAGGCCGCTCGTCGTGTCTGCCTCGGGCTGACCGCAGCGGGTCTGCTGGCGCAGCCGGTGGGCGCGTTCGTCGACGGGAACCGCGTCCGAGTCCCACTCCCTGCTCCGGCTCTTGAAGCGCTGGCACTGGCATCTGGACGGGTAGCCGCGGCCGAGCACGGCCTGGAGATCGTCCCAGCTCGCCTCGTTGGCCGGGACGATCGTGACCCGGGGTGTCGGCCCGGGAGGAGCGGGCCTGGGAAAAGTCAAGGCGTTCGCAGCGCGTCGATCGCCGCCGTGGGGACGATCCCTTCCACCCGGCGCGCCAGCTCGGCGTCCAGGGTGACGAACGCGTCTGCCTGCAGCTGAGTGAGTGCAACGT
>JALZOQ010000324.1 GCA_030913835.1 Actinomycetota bacterium
GCCCAAGACCACCGTTCAGATGAAGCTCTAGGAGAGATCAGATGGCACAACCGAAAACACAACAGACGCGCAAGCGTCCCGGCTCGTCGCTGGCCCCCGGCCGGCGCAAGAGTTGCCTCTTCTGCAAGGACAAGATCGACGAGGTCGACTACAAGAACCTGAACCAGCTCCGGCGCTACATCTCGGAGAAGGGGAAGATCCGCAACCGGCGCATCAGCGGCGCGTGCAGGCGGCACCAGCGGCAGGTCGCGGTCGCCGTCAAGCGGGCCCGCGAGATGGCGCTGCTGCCGTACGTGGAGGAGCGTTAGCGATGGAGGTCATCCTCCTCAAGGACGTCGACAAGGTGGGGCTGCGCGGCGAGGTCGTCAACGTCGCCCGCGGGTACGCTCGGAACTTCCTCCTGCCGCGCAAGCTGGCCGAGCCGGCCACCGACGGGCGTGTCGCCGAGCTGAAACGGCTCGACGACCAGCGCGCCCGCAGCGAGGCCCGGACGGTGGAGCAGGCGAACGAGATCGCCGAGGTGCTGCGTAAGACCGTGCTCAGCTTCGACGTCAAGTCGGGGCCGACGGGCGCGCTGTTCGGCTCCGTCACCACGACCGACATCGCCGACGAGCTCTGGCGTACGCGCAAGATCCGCGTCGATCGCAGGAAGATCGGCACCGACTCGATCAAGCGGATCGGCCGCTACTCGATCCCGGTGCAGATCTTCGAGGACGTCAGCGTCGAGGTGAAGACACTCGTCGTCCCCGAGGGCGGCGAGCTGCCGCCCGAGGAGGAGCTTGCGGCGATGGAGGCCGCCGAGGCCGCGGCGAACGCGCCCGAGGAGGAGGAGCCGGCCGAGGAGTTCGATCTAGACGCGCTCGACGCCGCCGCGCTGGCGCAGGATCCGGTCGTCTCCGACACGCCGGAGGTGGAGCCGACGACGGAGGACGTTGCCAGCGAGGTGCCCGAGGACGACTTCGACCGCGCGGCCTACGAGACGGACGTCGCCGAGGCCGAAGCCGCCGGCGAAGACCTGCGCGCGACCTGAATCTACCTAGCCCGTCCAGAGCATCGCGCCCCGGATGTCGGCGCCTCTCGTGATCGCGCGAACGGGCTTCCCGTCGGTCGACACGAGGTAGATCCCCGGCCCGTCATACCCCCGTCCGCACGCCAGGGCTGGGAGAGAGACGACTGCGAGGCCGTCGGGGCTCCACCCGAGCCCGATCGACTCGGGATGCTCGCGCAGCGAGCCTGCGATCGGCTGCGGCTTTCCGCCCGCGACCGGGATCAGGAAGGCGATCGGGATCTCGCACTCGGCCGACCACTGCGCGAGCACCGTGCGGCCGTCCGGCGAGAGCTCCGCCGATTCCCAATGGCCGACCGAGCCGACGCCGGGTGCAGTGGAGGGGAACGGCGGTATCGCGAGCACGCGCCTCGCCCTGCCTGCGGACTCGATCTCGATCGTCTTCGGAAGCGGGAACTGTCCCTCGTACTCGGGCTTCGGGGAGCAAAGGAGGAGCGTCGTCCCACCGCGCTTCGAGGCGACCGCGCAGCCGACGCGGGGGCGCTTGGGCCGGAACGAGTAGCGGACGAACGTTCCTCGCCCCGGCTGGAAGAGCCACTGCTCCGAGCCCGTGCGAAGGATGACGCGGCCCGGTTCCCGGACATAGCCAAGCTGGACGTCGCGCAGGCGAGCGTGCACGTCGCCGTCCAGTCCGACGAGCTCGACCCGTTTGCGGTAACGCTCGACGGCGACCCCCGTCGCCGGATGTCCGGTCACGACGGTCGACGCGAGGCGGTTGGAGGGCGGGTCGGCCGGCGGGGCGGCGGCGTCGCCTCCGCAGCCCGCGGCTAAGGCAACCATGACGAACGCCAGTCGTCGCTTCACGGCCCCATTTTTGCGCGCGCTCCGCCCGTCGTCCACAGGTCTGCCCACACCCCTGGGGATTCCGAAACGAACTTCCCGCACGGTGCGGACAAACTTTCCACCGCGCCGTCCGGATCTTGTGCGAACATATGTTCCGAAATGCCTGGTAAACCAGCGATTATCGTCTGCACAGACCATGTCTCCACAGGCCTATGCCCAGCCGAGCCCCCCTGCTTGGATGCCTTCGAATGAGCCAGCTCGCGGACCTTCCGCAGACCGCGCCGGTCCCGCCGCAGAACCTCGAAGCCGAGGAGTCGGTCCTCGGGGCGATGCTTCTCTCCCCTGGCGCGATCGGCGCGGTCAGCGAAATCCTCGACGCCGGCGATTTCTACCGCGAGAGCCACGGGCGCATCTTCCGCGCGGCCGCGGATCTGTACGGGAAGGGCGAGCCCGTCGACGCGATCACGCTCGTCGACGAGCTCGAGGAGCGGGGAGACCTCGAGCAGGTCGGCGGTCGCGTCCGCATCCACGAGCTTGCCGCGCTCGTCCCTGCCACCGCCAACGCGTCGCACTACGCGCGCATCGTCCGCGAGATGGCGACGCTCCGCGGCCTCATCTCCGCGGGCAGCGAGGTTGCCCGGCTCGGATGGGAGCGCCCCGGCGAGACCGCAATGCTCGTCGACCGCGCCGAGCAGGTCATCTTCGAGCTCTCGCAGAGCCGCGTCACGAGCGAGTTCAGCCACATCGAGACGCTGCTGAAGGAGAGCTTCGAGCGCATCACGGCGCTCTACGAAGCCGGAGCCGACGTGACCGGCGTGCCGTCCGGGTTCAAGGATCTCGACCGTCTGACCGCCGGTTTCCAGGCCGGAAACCTGATCATCATCGCGGCACGGCCGAGCATGGGGAAATCGGCGCTCGGCCTCTGCATGGCGGCGAATCTCGCTGTGCGGCACGAGATTCCGGTCGCCCTGTTCACGCTCGAGATGTCGAAGACCGAGGTGACCCAGCGGCTGATGTGCAGCGAGGCGAAGGTCGAGTCGCAACGCCTGCGCACCGGCAAGCTCGCGGTCGACGACTGGCCGCGCTTGACGGCGGCGTGCGACAAGCTCGCCAAGGCCCCGATCTACGTCGACGACTCGGCCTCGATCACGATGATGGAGATCCGCTCGAAGGCCCGGCGGCTCAAGTCGCGCGAGCCGAACCTCGGGTTGATCGTCGTCGACTACCTGCAGCTGATGACCTCGGGGACGAACATGGAGAACCGCGTCCAGGAGGTCTCGCAGATCTCGCGCAACCTGAAGGTGCTCGCGCGCGACCTCGACGTACCCATCCTGGCCATGTCCCAGCTCTCGCGCGCGGTCGAGCAGCGGCACGACAAGCGCCCGATCCTCTCCGACCTCCGCGAGTCGGGCTCGATCGAGCAGGACGCAGACCTCGTGGCCTTCATCTACCGCGACGAGTACTACAACGAAGAGTCCGACCAGCAGGGCCTGGCCGAAGTGATCCTCGCCAAGCACCGCAACGGCCCGACCGACTCGATCAAGCTCTCGTTCCTGAAGCGCTACGCGAAGTTCGCCGACCTGGCCGCATGAGCGTTCTCGAGCAGCCGGTCGTCCTGTTGCCCGCCAGGGCCACGACGTTCACGGTGCTCTGCGCGATCTGTATCGACGAACATCCGGACGAGTTCTACCGGGCCACCGTGACCGGCTCGCTGCGGCTCGACGCCGCCCACGGCGCCGCCTTCTGCCCGCGAGGGCACGAGGTACGCGTCGAGCGGTCCGGCCGGCCCGCTACACAGCCACCTTGACGTAGCTCTGAACGTTTTTGCGGTTGCGCTTGCGCAGCATCACGCTGCCGCCGTTCGAATCGTTGCCGACAGCCGTGTTGCCTTCGACGCACCAGAAGTCCCCGGCCCCGAGCGAGCCGAACTGTCGCACTGCCTTGTTGAGCGCATCGGGCACCAAGCGCTTCACTGTGGGCTCCTCCGCGCACATTCCGATGTGGTCGGCGACGCCGTCGCCCTGCCAGTCGAAGCAGGCCAGAACTCCGTCGGACGGCCCGGCAGCGAGCATGAGCCCGTTCTTCCCGGCACGCGCGTCCGCGACGACGAAGGGCACGTAGGCGTACCGAGTGCCCTTGCGGAACGACTTCGCGCCCATGCCGAGCTCGGCGTGGATCCACGTCATGTACATCGCGCACCAAGCGCCAACCATCCCGTACCAGGCCGTGTACTTGCAGCGGTTCGAATCCGCCGGATTCTCCTTCTGGCCAAGCTGGCTCAGCGCCTTCTGCACCTTCCTCTGCGCGGGCGTCAGGCTGCCGGCCTTCGGCTTCTTGTTCCGCTCCGCGGCCACCTTCTTCATCGCCTCCGTCGGCTCCTTGGTGCCGTCGAGATACGACACGAGGAGGCCCGCAGCAGTCTGATCCGGACTCCTGTAGCCGAGCCGGAACTTCGCCCGGTAAACGGCCTGCGCTGTGAGCGGCCCGTACTCGCCGTCGATCACGTCGTCGAGGTAGCCAGCCTTCCTGAGGAGTGTCTGCAACTCCTTGACGTCAGGCCCCGTCATGAGCGGGGAAGTGAGCTGAAGCGTTCGATCCATGGGCCCTCCCTAGGCTCGCGCTGACACGTCCGCGGAAGACCGGAGGGCCGCACCAGCCGGCTTCCGAACATCGAAAGCTTCGCGCGTTTGACTTGCGTATGCAAGATCCGTGGACAGAGCGCAGGGCTCTCCGGGAAGGCCGCTAGTCTCCTTCCCGTGCCAGGCACAGTGATCGTCGGCGCGCAGTGGGGAGACGAAGGCAAGGGAAAGATCGTCGACCTGCTGGCGCAGCACTCGGACGTGGTCTGCCGCTACCAGGGCGGGCCGAACGCGGGGCACACGATCATCGTCGCCGGCGAGACCTTCAAGATCCGCCAGATCCCGAGCGGCGTGATCTCCGGGAAGGTCTCGGTGCTCGGCGCGGGCTGCGTCGTCGATCCACAGGTGTTTCTCCAGGAGGTGGACGAGCTCGGGGCGCGCGGCGTCTCCACGGACGTCGTGCGGCTGTCGGGCAACGCGCACCTCGTGATGCCGTGGCACGTTGCGATCGACCAGGCGAGCGAGCGGCGGCTCGGGCACCTCCAGATCGGCACCACGCGCCGGGGAATCGGCCCGGCCTACGCCGACAAGGCCTCGCGCATCGGGATCCGGGTGCAGGACGTCCTCGACCCGAAGATCCTCCGCCAGAAGATCGAGGTCGCGCTCGCCGAGAAGAACGTCTGGCTCGAGCGCGTGTACGAGGTGGAGCCGTTCTCGCTCGAGGAGATCGCCGACCGCTACGAGGGCTACGCCCAGCGCCTGCGGCCGTTCGTCGCGGACACGTCGCTGATGGTCGACCAGGCGCTGCGCGACGGCAAGTTCGTCCTCTTCGAGGGCGCGCAGGGAACGCTCCTCGACCTCGACCACGGAACGTATCCGTTCGTGACGTCGTCGAACCCGGTCGCAGCCGCAGCCGCGACCGGCACGGGGATCGGTCCGAACCGCCTCGACTCGATCATCGGGGTGGCGAAGGCGTACGTCACGCGGGTCGGCGAGGGGCCCCTGCCGAGCGAGATTCCCTCGCCGCAGCAACAGGAGGTGCGCGACCTTGGCGGTGAGTTCGGGACGGTGACGGGCCGCGAGCGCCGCTGCGGGTGGCTCGACCTCGTCGCGCTGCGCTACGCGGTGCGTGTGAACGGGATCACGTCGCTCGCCCTCACGAAGCTGGACGTGCTGTCGGCGTTCGGCGAGCTCCCGGTCTGCGTGCGCTACCTCCTTCCCGACGGGACGGAGACGTCTGACTTCCCGGCCCACCAGAGCGACTTCCACCACTGCCGCCCCGTCTACGAGACCCTCGCGGGCTGGGCGGAGCCGCTCGACGCCTGCGAGTCACTCGAGTCGCTGCCCGGCGCGGCGCGCCGCTATGTCGAGTTCGTCGAGGCGGCACTCGACGTCGAGGTGTCGCTGATCGGCACCGGCGCCGAGCGGGAACGAGTGCTGTCGCCGCGCGGCCTCGCGACGGTCGCGCGCCCCTAGCTCGCCGCACAAGGTCGCGCACGCGCCGCCGCACCCGAAGCCGAGCTTGGCTTGCCCCGGGTGGGTGGCGGGGTGGTGAGGAGGGGACCCCGCTCGGAGCGTAACGCGCGCCGGCGCGCAGGATTGTGCCGATTCTGTGCCGAATGTGTGTCGCTGCGCGCTAGCTAGCGCCGCTAGGGAGCGGTGCGGTGGTTGATCACGTGCTCGTACAGGGCGCGATAGGCGCTGACCGCCATGGCCACGTCGCCCGGGTCGACGTCCGCGCTTGAGTCGACCGCCAGCGTCACGTCGTGCGCTGCGCGAAACTCGGCCAGAATCTCCGGATCGTCGCCTTCCGAGGCGATCTCGTCCCTCAGCGCGTAGCCCCGCGAGTCGAGCATCTCGGCCACGAGCCGGTCGAGCGAGACGAGGGTCGCCGTCGGGTCGTCGGAGAGCTCCTCCTGGAGCGACCCCCATTCGCTCTCCCACTC
>JALZOQ010000371.1 GCA_030913835.1 Actinomycetota bacterium
GGCGCGCGTCCGCTCGAGGATCGCGTGCGACTCGGTCAGGCCGGCGATGGCGCGCATCGACTCGACGAGCGACTCGCGGAACGACGCCTGAGCGGCGAGCACGCCTTCCGCGCGCTCGTGCCGCTCGCGCTCGCCGGCCACGAGGAAGAGCGCCAGCGCGACGGCAGCGCCGATCGCCGTTGCGAGCCGTGCGGTCGCGAGCCACGACAGGCCGTGCAGGGCGGAGAGTCCCGCTGCCAGCGCCGTCAGGATGACGCCGGTGGCGAGGAGGGCGAGCCTAGTGGAACTTCTGGTGATGTCGCCCTCGCTCGTCGGTCGCTAGCACCAAGCCGGAGCGTGCACGCGACCGCCGCGCAGGCCGGGGCGCCTGGGCAAGGGCGCGGGTACGTTCCGGCGCCGTGTGATAGCGGGCGAGGAGCCGGGCGCTCATCGCCGGGCGTTCCACCTAGTCGATGATCGCTTCGCGGAGGGCAATCGCCACCGCGTGGGTGCGCGTATCGGCTTCGAGCTTGGCGAGGATGTGCCGGACGTGGCTCTTCACGGTCTCCTGGCTGATGAAGAGCCGCGCGGCGGCGTCGGCGTTCGACATGCCGTCCGCGAGCAGTTGGAGGATCTCGCGCTCGCGTCCCGTCAGCATGTCGTCCTTACCGCGGCCGGTCAGGAAGGCCGGCATGAGGGCCGGATCGACGTAGCCCTCGCCGCCGGCGACCTTCTCGATCTCGCGCAGCAGCGTCTGGTGCGGCGCCTCCTTCAGGATGTAGCCCTTGGCGCCCGACTCGAGCCCGCGGCCGAGCAGCGAGCGCTCGCTGTAGGCGGTGAAGATCAGCACCGCGGTCTCGGGCAGCTTCTCTGTCAGCAGCTTCGTCGCCTCGAGACCGTCCATGCCCGGCATGCGGACGTCCATGATCACGACGTCGGGCCGTCGCCTTTCGGCGAGCTCGACTGCGCTGGCGCCGTCGGAGGCCTCCCCGACCACGCGGATGTGCGGAGCGCGCGACAGCGATAGGCGCAGGCCTTCGCGGACGACCTCGTGGTCGTCCACGATCAGACAGGTGATCTCGTCCGGCACGCCGCAAGGATTCTAGTGGGCTAAACGGCTAGGGACAGTTGCTCGGGCTCGGGCGGCGGGCCCAGCTTGACCTTGCGGCGGTCGCGGATCGCGTGCTCCTTCGCGAGCGCGGCGACTGCTCCCCGAACCGGCTTCGTGTCCTCCGCGGAGAGATAGGCACGCCTGCGGTAGAGCTGTTCGTAGCGGCCGAGCTCCTCCGGCCAGTCGCGCGCGAGCGCCTCGAGGAAGTGCTCCTTCGTGCCGGCGCGTAGGAAGAGGACGTTTGCCCAGACCCCGCACGCGCCGGCCTCGCGCGCCGCGCGCACGACCTCAGCGAGCTGCTCCGGCCGGTCGGAGATCCCGGGCAGGATCGGCGCCATGCCGACCGTCGCGCGCACGCCGCCGTCGACGAGCGCCTTCAGCGCGCGCAGGCGCTGTCGCGGATGCGCGGTCGAGGGCTCGGTTCGCCGCCACACCTCCTCGTCGAGCGTCGGGATCGAGAACGTGACTGCGACGCTCGCCCGGCCCGACGCCTCCTGCAGTACGTCCAGGTCGCGGACGATCATCGGGCCGCGCGTGATGATCCGGATCGGGGTCGACGCCGCGGCGAGCTCGTGCAGGCATGCCCGGGTCAGCCTGTAACGGCCTTCCGCGGGCTGGTAGGGATCTGTCGCGGCGCCGATCGCGACTTGCTCGCGGTTCCAAGACGGCCGAGAGAGCTCCTTGCGCAGCACGTCCGCAACGTTGATCTTGACCCGAATCGAGGTGCCATAGCGGTCGTCGGAGGGACGCTCGGCTCGGTGCTCGAAATGGCGGACATAGCAGAACGTGCAGCGGTGCACGCAGCCCATGTACGGGTTCAGCGACCACTTGAACCCCATCCCCCGCACGGCGTTCAGCGCGCTCCGGCAGGGCTCTTCCCGGTACTCGACGCTCACGGCGCGATTGTAGAACATCTGTTCGCCCTGCTGACGAGGCCGGTCCCTATACTTCGCCCCAGTCTTGGACGACGAAGAGCGACCTAGACGTCCGCTGGGCGGGGGGCGGGCGTGACCCTCACGATCGAGCTAACGGCAGTCGCCCTGCTGGTGCTCCTGAACGCGTTCTTCGTGTCGGCCGAGTACGGCCTGGTGACCGCCCGAAGGACGCGAATCCTGGAGCTCGAGCACCAGGGCAGCCGGCGCGCGCGAGACGTCCTCAAGATCGTCGCCGACCCCCCGCGGTTCATTGCCGCGATGCAGCTCGGCGTCACGCTCACGAGCCTCGGGATCGGCGCGCTCGGCGAGCACGCGCTCTCCCGGGCGCTCGACCCGGTGATGGCGACGTTGCTCGCGGTCATCCTCGCCTTCTTCGTGATCACGTTCCTGCACGTCGTGATCGGCGAGCTCGTGCCGAAGGCCGTTGCACTCGGCCACTCAGAGACCACCGCGCTCGCGGTCTCGGCGCCGGTCCGCGCGTTCTTCACGCTGTTCGGGCCGCTGATCTGGTTCCTCCAGCGCTCGACGGAGCTCGTGCTGCGCGTGCTGCGGCTCACGCCGCCCGGGGCTGAGAGCGAGGTCCACTCGGAGGCGGAGCTGCGCATGCTCGTCTCCCAGTCGACGGAGCACGGCGAGATCGAGGAGCAGGAGCAGGAGATGCTCTACAAGGTCTTCGACTTCGCCGACAAGGAGGCCTCGGACGTGATGGTGTCGCGGCCCGAGGTCGTCGCGCTCTCGATCGCCCTACCGCCCGAGGAGTGCCTCGAGGCCGTGATGGACTCGCCGTTCACCCGCTATCCCGTCTACCGCGGCTCGCTCGACGAGATCGTGGGCATCCTGCACATCCGCGACCTCTTCCTCGCGCTGCGCGACCGCGGCATCTCCGAGGTGAAGGTCGAGGAGCTCGTGCGCCCGGCCCACATGGTTCCCGAGACGAAGGATCTGGCCGCGCTCCTGACCGAGTTCCGGCGCACGAACCAGCACATGGCGATCGTGATCGACGAGTACGGCGCCATGGAGGGAATCGTGACGCTCGAGGACCTCTTGGAGGAGATCGTGGGCGAGATCGAGGACGAGTTCGACCTCCCGGACGAGTCGGTCGAGCACGTCGACGACGATACGATCCGCATCGACGGGACGTTCCCCATCGACGATTTCAACGAGCAGTTCCGCGTCGGCCTGCCGGTCGAGGACTACCACACGATGGCCGGCTTCGTCTTCGGCCTCTTGGGCCGCGCGCCCGAGCCCGGCGACACGGTCTCCCACGACGGGATGAGCTTCCAGGTCTCCGAGATCGAGGGCTCGCGGATCGACCGGATCGAGATCACCTTCGAGCGGCGCCGCGACCTGCGGGAGCGCGGCGGCGCCGACGATCAAGCGGAGAAGCAGGAAGCCGGTCCCGGCGCCGCGGCCTGAATCCGAGGTCATGGATCCTTCCGTACAGGTTCCGACGGTTCCCCGATCTGAAGGAGTCTGATGAAGCGTCTCATCGTCGCCCTCGTCGCTGTCCTGACGGCGCTGGGTCTGTCCGCCTCGGTATCGGCTCGCTCGAGCGCCACGAAGCTCAACGGCACGGTCGGGCCCGGGTTCACGATCGTGCTGAAGAAGGGCACGGCGAGGGTTTCGAAGCTGAAGGCCGGCCAGTACGTCATCGTGATCAACGATCGCTCCGGCAGTCACAACTTCCATCTCAAGGGCCCGGGCGTGAACAAGATGACGACCGTGCCCGGCAGGGGCGTCCAGAAGCCGTGGGTCGTGACTCTCCGGAAGGGCAAGTACACCTACGTCTGCGACCCGCACGCCTTCGGGCTGAAGGGCTCCTTCACGGTTACGTAGCTAGCGGAGCGGTAGCTCCGAGATGCGGCCGCTTTCGATCGCGAAAGCGGCCAGCTCTCCCGTCCGGACCGTCAGGATCAGGTACGGCTTGCCCTCCCAGAGGCCGATGTTCTCGACGTCGGTGCGCGAGGGTCGGGGCGGGGAGGAGAGGTGCGAGTGGAAGACGGCGAGCTCGTAGCCGTCGTCCTCGGCGAACCAGAGCTCGGGGTCGTCGAACTCGAGCTCGAAGCGGTAGGGCGAAGCGGCGCCGTTTCGGCCCGGGACGTAGCGCTGGGCCCTTCCGTCGCGCAGCAAGATGAGTCCGCAGGCTTCGTTCGGCGCCTCGGCCTCGGCGTGCGCGACGAGCGCGGCGCGCACCTCGGCCGGGATCACCACCAGACGGTGTTCTCCATCGACGTCTCGACGTCCTCGGCATCCCAGAAGCCGGCGGAGAGGTACTTCCAGCCCGCGTCCGCGAGCACCGCCACGACGGTACCTCCGTCGCGCTCGGCGGCGAGCTTGCGCGCCACGTGGACGACCGCGCCGGACGAGACGCCCGCGAAGATCCCGTCGCGGTCGAGGAGCTCGCGCACGCCGGCGACGGACTCCTCGTTCGAGACGAGCACTTTCCGGTCGAGCTTCGAGACGTCGAGGATCGGCGGCACGTAGCCGTCTTCGAGCGACCGCAGGCCCATCACCGGATCTCCGGGCAGCGGTTCGGCGGCAGCGACGACGAGGTCGGGGAAGCTCTCGCGGAGGCGCGCGCCGGTGCCCATCAGCGTCCCGCCCGTGCCGAGGCCGGCGACGAGCACGTCCACCCGGTCGAGCGCCGCCGCGATCTCTGCGCCCGTGCCCTCGTAGTGCGCGCGCGGGTTCGCCTCGTTCGCGTACTGGAACGGCATGAAGTACTTCGGCTCCCGCTCCGCGAGCTCGAGCGCGAGGCGCACGGCGCCGTTCGAGCCCTCGGCTCCGGGCGACTCAATTACCTTGGCGCCGTAGAGCTCGAGCAGACGCCGGCGCTCTGCGGTCGCGTTCTCGGGCATCACGCACGTGAGCGTGTATCCCTTCAGCTTCGCGACGAGGGCGAGCGAGATGCCGGTGTTTCCGCTGGTCGGCTCGAGTAGCTCGCGGCCGGGCTGAAGCTCGTGCGCCGCTTCTGCGGCCTCGATCATCGCCTTGGCGATCCGGTCCTTGATCGACCCGGTCGGGTTCTGGCCCTCGAGCTTGGCGTAGATGCGAACGTCCCCGACCGGCGCGAGCTCGACAAGCGGTGTGTTCCCGACGAGCTCGAGCAGCGAGGGCGCGACGGTTTTAAGCACCGCGTTCCCAGAGGTAGACCGTCGGACAGAGCTTCCCGAGCAGCTGGTAGACGCCCCTGAGCTTGCCGGCTGCCCGCGCGGCGACACGGGCCTCGCCGTGGCGCGCGACGAGCTCTGCCTCGCGCCGGCGCAGCCGGGACAGCCGAAGCAGGTCGTCGCCGGCGTCCCATGTTCCGTCCTCGATCATCCGCTCTCGCCACTCGCCTTCGAGGCGCGTCGACGAGACGAGCGTCATTCCCGCCGCGGCCGCGTGCCGTTCGAGCCCGGCTGCACCCACGCTCTCCGGGGCGATCGCGAGCGCCTCGAAGAGGTTCTGGGCCTCGCGCGGCTCGAGCAGGTCTGTCGCAAGCGTGATGTAAGCAAGCATCCGACCGCCGGGCCGGAGAACGCGCGCGCACTCGGCGAAGCCGCGAGCCTGGTCGACGTGTCCGAGCACGTCGCGGCACCAGATCCAGTCGGCGAGGCCGTCGGCGAGCGGGATGGCCTCGATCCCGGCCTCGACGATCTCCACCGCGACCTCGAGCCCCGCTTGGGCGACTGCGCGCCGCGCGCGCTCGACGTGGAGCGGCACCGGAT
>JALZOQ010000256.1 GCA_030913835.1 Actinomycetota bacterium
TCTACGTCCTCGACGAGGAAGCGCTCGAGCGGCTACCCGAGAGCGGCGACCACGAGGCGAGCACGTTCCCGGAGCTCGCGCGGGAGGGGAAGCTCAAGGCCTTCCGCCACGAGGGCGTCTGGCTTACCGTGAACACGCCGAAGGACCTGCGCCGGGCCGAGGAGTTCGTCGCAGCCAACCCCGAATGGCAACAGGCGTAGACTCGCGCAATCGGCGAGGAGTCACCCAATTTGAACACGCTTTCCCGCTTCGCGTTCGAGCCTGAGCGCGTCGAGAAGCCCTGGGGCTGGGAGTTGATTTGGGCCGACGCGGAGGACTACGTCGGCAAGCTCCTGTTCGTCCGGGCGGGACATGCCCTCTCGAAGCAGTTCCACAAGGTCAAGGACGAGTCCTGGTACTTCCACGAAGGGCGCGCGGAGCTCGAGCTGAACGCTCCCGGGGAGGCCGTCGAGAAGACCGAGGTGGTGGGGCCGGGCGCGGCGTTCCGGCTCAAGCCGGGCACCGTCCACAAGCTCACCGCCCTCGAGGACACGCTGGTGATCGAGGTCTCGACCCCCCATCTCGACGACATCGTTCGGCTCGAAGACCGGTACGGGCGGGAGGGGACGACCGCGCGCTAGCTTAACACAGTTGTGTTAAGGTTGTCGCGATGGACGATCTGACCGTAGGGCAGGCCGCCGCGCGCACGGGCTGGTCGCCCCGCATGCTTCGCTACCTGGAAACCGTCGGGCTCGTCGCGCCGCGGCGTACAGCGGCGGGCTACCGGCTCTACGGCCTGCGCGAGCTGAACCAGCTGCGCTCGCTCCGGACGCTCCGCGCCCGTTTCAAGCTCGAGCTCTCCGACATGGCGTTTGCGGCGCGCCTGCGGCGCGAGTCCGGGCTCAGGGCCGCCGTGGACACGTGGTTGGCGGGCACCGGCCTCGCCGCGCTGGAGTGGGAGCAGCGCAAGCACGAGCGGCTCCTCGCCGCCTAACTAGACTGGCCCCCAAACGGAAGGACTCATGGCTACGACCAAACGATTCGACGTCAAGGATCTGGCGCTCGCCGCAGAAGGCATCCGCAGGATCGCGTGGGCCGACCGGCAGATGCCGGTGCTCGCGGCGATCCGCGAGCGCTTCGAGAGCGAGCAGCCGCTGAACGGCTATCGCATCGCGGCGTGCCTCCACGTGACGACCGAGACCGCGAACCTCGCCCGCACGCTGAAGGCCGGCGGCGCCGACGTGGTGCTCTGTGCCTCCAATCCGCTCTCGACGCAGGATGACGTCGCGGCGGCGCTCGTCGACGAGTACGACATCTCCGTCTTCGCGATCAAGGGCGAGGACAACGATACGTACTACTCGCACATCGAAGCGGCTGTTGACCACAAGCCGCACCTGACGATGGACGACGGCGCAGACGTGATCGGTGTCCTCCACTCGGCCCGGCGCGAGCAGCTCGGCGACATCATCGCGGGCACTGAAGAGACGACGACAGGCGTCATCCGGCTGAAGGCGCTCGAGGCCGACGGCAAGCTCGGCTTCCCGATCATCGCGGTCAACGAGGCCAAGACGAAGCACCTGTTCGACAACCGCTACGGCACGGGCCAGTCGACCGTGGACGGGATCATCCGCGCGACGAACGTCCTCCTCGCCGGCAAGCGCTTCGTCGTCAGCGGCTATGGCTGGGTCGGGCGCGGTGTCGCGATGCGCGCGCGCGGGATGGGCGCGCACGTGATCGTGACCGAGGTCGACCCGATGCCGGCGCTCGAGGCCACCATGGACGGCTACGAGGTGCTGCCGATGGAGAAGGCCGCCGAGATCGGCGACATCTTCTGCACCGCCACGGGCGACAAGAACGTAATCGCGAAGCAGCACATGGAGCGGATGAAAGACGGCGCGATCCTCGCCAATACCGGCCACTTCAACGTGGAGATCGAGCTCTCGGCCTTGCGGGAGCTCGCGTCGGAGACCCGCCAGGCGCGCGAGTTCGTCGAGGAGTTCACGCTCGCAGACGGCAGGCGGCTGTACCTGATCGCGGACGGCCGGCTGGTCAACCTCTCGGCGGCGGAGGGCCATCCGGCGCTCGTGATGGACATGTCCTTCGCGAACCAGGCGCTTGCGGCCGAGTACGCGATCGCCAATGCGTCGTCGCTCGAACGGAAGGTCTATCCCGTCCCGACCGAGATCGACGAGGAGATCGCGCGGCTGAAGCTCGCGACGATGGGCGTCGAGATCGACCAGCTCACCGAGGAGCAGGCGAAGTACCTCGCTTCGTGGGACGAGGGGACCTAACCGGCCGCGGCCCGGTGGGCCACGGCCGGGGTCTGACCCCGGACATGGCCGAACTCGAGCCCGAGCGGATCATCCGGCTCGAGCAGGGGCGGGTCGTCCTGCTCGACCAGCGCCGGCTGCCGGACGAAGAGTCCGAGCTCGTCTGCCGCTCGGCCGCCGAGGTCGCCGATGCCATTCGCACGCTCGCGGTTCGCGGAGCGCCGGCGCTCGGCATTGCCGCCGCTTACGGCTACGCGCTCGCGGCCGCTAGGGGCGAGGACCTCGACGAGGCGCATCGCGTCCTGCTCGAGTCCCGCCCGACCGCCGTGAACATCGCGTGGGCGCTCGAGGAGATGCGCGCCGACCCGAGCGCCGAGAACGCGCGGCGGATCCACGCCGACGAGGTCCTCCGCTGTCGGCGGATGGCCGCGCACGCCGCCGAGCTGATCGGCCGCCGCCCGCTGACCCACTGCAACGCCGGCGGTCTCGCGACCGGCGGCTATGGCAGCGCCGTCGGCGCCCTACGCGCCGCCTGGGAGCGCGGGCTGGTCGACACGGTGATCGTCGACGAGACGCGGCCGCTGCTCCAAGGCTCGCGCCTCACCGCATGGGAGCTCGAGGCGCACGGGATCCCACACGCCGTGATCGCGGATTCGGCCGCCGCGTCGCTGATGGTTGCCGGCGAGGTGGACTGCGTCGTCACGGGCGCCGATCGCATCGCCGCGAACGGAGACACCGCGAACAAGATCGGCACGTACTCGCTCGCGGTCCTCGCAGCCCACCACGCCATCCCGCTCTACGTCGTCGCGCCGAGCTCGACGGTCGACCTCGCGACCGCGCACGGCGCGGGCATCCCGATCGAGCAACGCGACGGCATCGAGATCACCGCGCGGTTCCCAGCGCGAAATCCCGCCTTCGACGTCACGCCGGCTGCCCTGATCGCGGCGATCGTGACCGAGGACGGCATCTACCGCGCGCCCTACGCCGAGTCGCTCGCCGCCGCGCCCGCGCACGCATGAGCCTGTTCGAGAGCCTGGACGTCGACAGCCGCGCGATCCTGGAGCGCTACCACTTCGACGAGCAGCTGTTCGAGCGGCTGCGGAAGGAGGTCGGCGAGGGAACGCTCT
>JALZOQ010000458.1 GCA_030913835.1 Actinomycetota bacterium
CCCGCCGGCGGGCCGACCTGCGCGAGATGACCCGGTCCCAGGAGATCGCGGCTGCGGTCGCCTTGCGCGCGCTCGGCAAGAAGGTACGCGCAACCCCGACGGGAGCGTTGATCGAGGCGATCGACCCGCAGGCGCCGGCGGCCGGGAAGCTGCAGCCCGGCGACGTCGTCGTCTCGGCGGCCGGCATGACCGTGCGCACCCCCGCCGACGTGCGCCGCATCGTCAGCGCGCTCGACCCCGGCACGAAGCTGACCCTCGGCATCCGCCGCGGCGAGGAGCAGCTCACCATCGAGCTCACGACGGCTGCGGACCCACTCCGCCCCGGCCGCTCGCGGATCGGGGTCGTCGTGGGCCAGGCCGCGAACATCGAGCTGCCCGTCCCGGTGCGAATCGATGCGGGCTCCGTCGGCGGCCCGTCCGCCGGCGTCGCTTTCGCGCTCGACGTGATGGAGGAGCTCGGCCGCGACGTCGACCGCGGGAACAAGGTGGCCGCGACCGGCGCGCTCGACCTCCAGGGGAACGTGCTCCCGATCGGCGGTGTCGAGCAGAAGACGCTCGGAGCGCGCCGCGCGCATGTGGACGCTTTCATCGTCCCGGCTGGGGAAAACGCGGCTGCCGCCCGGCGCTATGCGGACGGCCTGCGCATCATCCCTGTGCGGAACTTTCAACAGGCGTTGCGTGCGCTGGCAACATTACCCAGAAAGGGATAAACTACCTGCATATTCATGCTTTTGAATCTGCCGGAAAATGCGGCATATTCAGGCGACATAGCCCTTGCAAGCAAGTCCGGACGGACTCATGATCCCGCTTTGTTGGTGCTGGCCGCGACATAGCAAAGGGGAACATGAGCAAGGCAAGCGATGCAAGTTGCAACGATTGCTTCTTCCGCCGGGCGGGCCTCTGCGCCCTCCCCGGCGACACCCCGTGCCCAACCTTCCGCCGGGCGCGAGGAGGCGCGATCGTTCCGCCTCAGCAGCCTCGGCTCGTCCCACGCGTCGCGGGTCTAGGCGCTCGTACCTGCTAGCGGGTTTGGTGGAACTCGCTCGTCGTCGGCCCGACGACACAGACGACGTTTTGCCGAGCCATCACTTAGACGGTCGCTGCTGAGGGAACCAGCGAGGCGAGCCTCGCGACGCCCTCGTCGATCTCCTCGAGCGAGACAAAGCTGAACGCGAGCCGCGCCGAGCTCTCCCCGCCGCGGCCCTCCGGGAAGAAGCCGCTCCCCGCCTCGAACACCACGCCGGCCTCGCGCGCGCGCGCGAGAAGCTCGGTCGCGTCGGTCTCTCCGGGCAGGTCGAGCCAGAGGAAATAGCCGCCCTCGGGCCGGCTCCAGCGGGCGCCGTCCGGCAGCTCGCGCTCGAGCGCAGCCAGCATCGCGTCGCGACGCGCGCCGAGCAGTCCTCGCACGCGCTCGAGATTCGGCTCGAAGTTCTCCCGGCGCAGGAACTCGAAAACGGTGCCCTGGGAGAGCAACACCGGCGTGATGTAGGTCGAGACGGCGATCGCCTCGAGCTCGGACTCGAGCGCCACCGGCAGCACGAAGTAGCCGACGCGGATACCCGGGGCGATCGTCTTCGAGAACGACGACGAGTACGCGACCAGCTCGCCGCCCTCCAGCTCGAACAACGACGGAGGCGCCTCGCCCTCGTAGCGGACGAGCCCGTACGGATCGTCCTCGAGCACCAGCAGCTGATGCTCGCGCGCCAGTTCGACGAGCCGCCGACGCCGCTCCACCGAGAGCGTGCGACCGCTCGGATTCTGGAAGGTCGGGATCGTGTAGAGGAACGCCGGCTTCGGGCCGGTGCGCAGCTCGCGCTCGAGCGCGTCGGGGTCGAGCCCCTCGTCGTCCATCGGCAGCGCCACGACCTCGACGCCGAGCGACGCGAGGATCTTCAGCGGCCGGTCGTACGTGGGGCCCTCGACGAGGACGCGCCCGCCGCGAAGGCCTTGAGCGAAGAACACGAACCCCTGGAGCGAGCCGTTCGTGACGAGCACGCGTCCGGGCTCGACACCGTGGCGCTCGGCGATCCATGTGCGGAGCGGCTCGTAGCCGCCGGC
>JALZOQ010000006.1 GCA_030913835.1 Actinomycetota bacterium
TCGTTCTTCTCCTGATCGGCCTCATAATCGAACAAGGCGTCATCGCCAACCTTCGATGGTTGCAGCGTTTGGAATACGGGTTGATCCTGCTTGCGGGCGAGACCGCCGCGTTTCTATCAATATCGACAAGCCTGCCAAACGCCGGTGGTGCCTCCTCAGTCAATGTTGGAGGTACTCTGTTCATGACGACGCTGTTGTCGACTCTTACGATTACAGCGCTGTTCGCAGCCTTCGTGCTGGTCATCGCAGCAGTCGTGTCGCGCGGGACACGAAATGCAGATCCAGGCTTGCCTGCTAACGGCGTGGGTGAGGGAAGGGCGCCCTAGGCAGCTGATCCAGAGCTGGGTTCAGGTCTCGACAGGTCTCGCTGGCTGGGGCGAAGCCGCGACACAGCTGAGTTTCGTACCACTCGCCTCGGCCTGTCTTGGGACGTCCGGCTGCCCCTTGTGCCCCGCGGGGGTTGAGCACCGGTCCTGATAGACAGACCGATGTGGATACGACTCAGGCGATTGCAGTGCTGTCGTCGGGTCTCTTCGATGCACTCCTAGGAGAGGCCGAAGACGGGAGCAAGGATTTCAAGCGGGAGCCGTACGACCTCCAGACCGACTACGGGAAGTTCGAGCTAGCGAAGGATGTAGTAGCGGCGGCGAACGCCTGGGAAGACTTCCTAATCGTTCTGGGTGTCGAGACAGAGGGCACGCAGGACTCCCCATTCGAGCGTGCGGCGCGCATTCGCGTGATCCCGCGAGGGCGGATCGATGAGGGACAGTACCGAGACGTAATCGTTTCACGGTGCTATCCGGTCCCACGTGGATACACGGTCACGGTCTATCCGGACGCGAGTGACGAGAGTCGCTGCCTCGTGGCGATACATGTTCCTGCGCAACTCGATGCAGACAGACCGTTTTTGGTGCTCTCACCCCTGAGCGCGAGTGGCCAAAAAATCCAGGGGTGGCTCCTAGGCTTCCCCCGTCGTGCTCTTGACGAGACTGAGCACACGCCGGCGGGGAGGCTCCACGAACTTATCGCGCGCGGCGACAACCTTGGGAGCCGCGTCGAGGAACTTGCCACACTCGTCGCGCATCAGTCGCTTTCAGGGCGACCCCACGGCGAAAACGAAGCACCGGAGTCGGAAACCACTCCCGAGAGCCTCTTGAGGACGAATCGGTTCGTGAAACCCATAGCGGAGAGCCGCGCCGAAGAGACAGCCCAGGAGTTCGCCTCCGATCCTGACGACGTTGGAGGACTGTCGGCGTCCACGCTCCACCTATACGCGATGCCCGTCCCCGGCGTAAGCGTCCCGACCATCTTCCGTGAAGACGGAGTCCGCCAAAAACTCCAGAATCCCCCAATGACTCGGCACGACGGCTGGAACCTGCGCACGTCTGATCGCGCGGAGATCGTGGCAGGAACACGCCTTCGCCTACGCAACGGTAAGCGGACTCTCATCGAGCTATACGACGACGGCACGCTGATCGTGGTGGCGCGATTTGAGCGAATCTTCAGTAGGGCTGTGCAGCAGGCCGTCGATGACGAGTCTGGCGAGGAAGTCACGCTCGTCAAGCTCAATCCGCTTGGGATCATCGAGTTTGTGCATGACTTCGTACTGACTTACATCGAGCTTCTAGAGTTCATGGAGCCGAAGCCTGACTCAATCGCCTTCGGTCTCGGAGTACGAAACGGACTCCGCGCCCCCACCGGGCGTCTCTGGCTGCCGCCGCACGGCTTAGGAGAATGGGCCTGGGAAGTGCCTCACTCCACCCGGATTCCGGACCAAGACAGGTTCGACTGGTTTACGGTCCAACGAATGAGTGAGACATCTGTCCCCGAACTCGCCTTCAAGCTAGTCGAACGCCTCTATCCCTATTTCAAGAACACGGTGGACGAGATGCCCTACCTGAATGCAGCGCGCACCGAGGTCGATCCGGCGTCCTTCGGCCGTCGTCCCCAGGGCCGCCTCGAATGAGTTCATCGAAGAAATCGGGCTAACTGAGACTAAGGTCGCTATTTACTTCAAGAACCGTGAAGCCGCTGCCGTGCGGGTGTTGACATCGGCCTCGGACCGGACACAGAGCACCTGTTGCCCCCCGCGCACGGCGTTCGCGAGAGGGCAAACGAAAAGCCGCTGTTTCCAGCGGCTTCTTAAAGCTGCGGGACTAGGATTCGAACCTAGACTACCTGATCCAGAGTCAGGCGTCCTACCATTAGACGATCCCGCACGGGTCGCGCGGAGCGCATTTTAGCGGCGTCTAGCGACTACGTCTCCAACCTGTAGACCTGGATCAGGCGCTTCTCCGACTCGGTGTCGATGTGCGCGACGACCTCGACGTACGGCTCCAGGCCGGAGCCGCGCAGCTTTGCCTTCAGGAGGCCGTCGACCTGGTAGATCCCGGATGAGTTGTTCATCTGGATCTCGATCAGGACCGGGTGCGCCTCGCCGTCTTTGATCGTGACCTCCTCGATCGCCGCCGCCGAGAGTGAATGGATGCCGACCTTGCCGTGCTCGAACGGGATCCGGGAGCGGCCCTTGGCCATGTCGAGCGCGTCGGCCACTCGGATGATTCCGGCCTCGAGCGTCAGCGGCTTGCCGTACTCGCGGTGCGACGTGATCTCGTGGAGGACCTCCGACACGAGCACCGTGATGTCCGGCTCCTCGTACAGGCCGGCGAGAAGCTCGCGGGCCTTCGGCTCGGCCAGGAAGAGCGAGAAGTCCTCATGGCCGTCGCGGTGGACGGCCATCCCGACGCAGTGCAGGAGGGCCCCGAGCAGCACGACGACCTCCGCTTCGTCCTCGGTCATTCCGTAGTCGCGCACCATCGCCGGCTCGACGTGGTGCTTCGTTAGCTGCCGGAGGAGCTTGAGCGCGATGTTCGCGACGATCTGGATATGGACCCAGCTGTGGTCGTTGATCTCCATGCGGACGACCGCGTTGACGTTCGCGACGTGCCACCAGCCCTTGAGCTGCCGGTCGGCATTCACGCGCTCGAGCAGCGTCCGCAGCTTGCGGTTCCCGCGCACGGGGACGTTGATCCGCATTTGCTCGACCGCCTGCGCCGGGGTCAGGCGCGCCTCCCGCTCGGCCTCGTCGGAGACCGGTGACTCGATGCGCTCCTCGGTCTGCGGATCGAGATCTGTCATCCCGCCGAGCCTACCGCGAACACGCGCCTGGGCCCTCTCGTCGCCGGCCGTTCTTGGCCTCATAATCTCCTCCATGGAGCCGCATCCGATCCGCGTCGTCGTCACCGACGATCTCCGCAGGTCTCGCCTTACCGTGTTTTTCCGCCTCCTCCTGGCGATTCCGCACATCGTCTGGCTGATTCTCTGGACGATTGCGATCGTGATCGCGGCGATCCTGAATTGGTTCGCGACGCTGGTCCTCGGAAGGTCGCCCGCGGCCCTCCACAGCTTCGCGGCTGCCTATGTCCGCTACTCGGTGCACGTGCGCGCGTTCCTCTACCTCGCAGCGAATCCGTTTCCGGGCTTCCTCGGCAAGCCGGGGTCGTATCCCATCGACGTCGAGATCGCACCGCCCGCGCCGCAGCGGCGACTCGTGACGCTGTTCAGGATCGTCCTCGTCCTGCCGGCGCTGATGCTCTCGGCGCTGATCTCGGGGTCGCCGGGCTCGTTCGGCGGGGGCCGGGCAAGCAGCGGTGGTGGCTCGGTGAGCGGCGGCGGCGGAATCGCGTTCTTCGCCGCGATCTGCGGCTGGTTCGTGTCGCTGATCCGCGCCCGCATACCGCAGGGTTTTCGCGACCTGATCGCGTTCGGGCTTCGGTATGACGCTCAGGTCACGGGTTACGTCCTGCTGCTCACGGACCGCTATCCGTCCAGCAACCCGCTCGACCCGGTCCCGGCGTCTCCGCCGCCCCTCGGCGTGCGGATGCACGTGAAGGACGACCTGCGGCGGTCGCGCCTCACCGTCTTCTTTCGCCTGCTCCTGACGATGCCGCACTTCGTGTGGCTCACGCTCTGGGCGATTCCGGCCACGCTCGCGATCCTTGTGAACTGGATCGCGACGCTGATCACGGGCCGCCCCCCGGCGGTCCTCCATCGCTTCTTGAGCGCGTACCTCCGCTACCAGACCCACGTCTATGCGTACCTCTTCCTGCTCGCGAACCCGTTTCCCGGCTTCGTCGGGAAGCCGCGGAAGTTTCCGGTCGACCTGGAGATCGTCGGGCCCGACCGGCAGAACCGCTGGATCACCGGCTTCCGCCTCATCCTGGCGATCCCGGCGTTCGTCTTCAGCGTCGGGTTCGCAATCGTGTCGTGGGTGGTCGCGTTCTTCGCGTGGTGGGTCGCGATGGTGCTCGGGCGTGTCCCCGTCGGGCTGCGGAACCTCGGGCTGTACGCGCTCCGCTACAGCCAGCAGGTCAACGGCTACGTCTACATCCTGACCGACCGTTACCCGTACACCGGGCCGATCGCGACCGACACGCACGAGCCGCCCGTCGACGAGCCGGCCCCCGCGCTCCAAACTGTGCAGGAACCGATACCTGCGTGAGCGTGCGCCGGGTTCTGGCGCTCGCGCTCGCCGCCGCGGTCTGGATCGTCGCAATCGTTCTCCTCTGGCGGACTCGGGTCCCGAGCGGGCTCGACGTGCCCGCTATCGACGTGCACCGCTATTTCACCGCTGCAGAGCTCCGGCGTGCGGAGCGCTACGGTCGCGTCTCAGGATCGCTCTTCGTCCTGTCGCAACTCGCTCTGGTGGCGGTGCTGGCCGCGTACGCCCGGTGGGGTGGGCGCTTCGCGCGCGAGTCGGCGGCCGGTCGCATCGGCACCGGGATGCTGCTCGGGATGCTCGGGCTGGCGATCGCCTGGATCGCCGAGGTGCCCTTCACCGTCGCTCAGCTCTGGTGGGAGCGCCGGCACGGACTGCTGAAAGTCGATTACTTCACGGCGATCTTCGGCGGCTGGCTGGCTCTCAGCGGTGCGTTCCTCTCGATCTGCCTGGCCCTCGTGATCGTGATGGGACTGGCCAGGTGGCTAAGGGAGCGCTGGTGGATCGCCGGTGCGCCCGTGTTCATCGGGATCGCACTCCTGTTCGCGTTCGTCTACCCGTACCTGATCGAGACGCGTCCCCTGGAGAATCCTGGGCTGGCAGCCGACGCGCGCCGCTTCTTGCGCGCTGAGGGGGTGCCGCGGACGCCGGTGCGAGTCGAGGAGGTGCACACGTTCACAAGCGCGCCGAACGCCGAGGCGGCAGGGCTTGGCGTGAGCCGGCGGATCATCCTGTGGGACACGCTCACGGACGGTCGCTTCAGCGACGGTGAGATTCGGATCGTCCTGGCGCACGAGGTCGCCCACCTCGCCCGTGAGCACATCTGGAGAAGCCTCGCCTGGTACGCCCTGTTTGCGTTCCCGGGCGCATACCTGATCGCGCGGCTGACGCGCCGGCGCGGTGGGATGGCCGATCCGGCGGCGGTGCCGCTGTCGCTGTTCCTCCTGGTCGCCCTCAACCTGCTCGCCATGCCGCTGCAGAACACGATCGTCCGCCACCTCGAGGCCGAGGCCGACTGGATGGCGCTCGAGCGCACACAAGACCCGGCGTCCGCGCGGAAGCTCTTCCACCGCTTCACGACGACGACCCTCGACGAGCCGAGCCCATCGACCCTGGAGTACCTGCTGCTCGAAAATCACCCCACGATCGCGCAGCGGATCGCGATGGCGAACGCGTGGGAGGCGCGCCGGCGCGCTCAGGCCACGTCGGCGGCCCAGTCGCCGTAGAGCGACAGGTAGAGGCCGCCGCGGGCGAGCAACTCGTCGTGCGTCCCCTGCTCGACGATCCGCCCGTGCTCGAGTACGACGATCACGTCGGCGTCGCGAATCGTCGAGAGGCGGTGCGCGATGATGAAGGCGGTCCGGTCGCGGAGGAGCACGCGCAGCGCCTCCTCGATCTTCCGCTCGGTCCCGATGTCGACAGACGACGTCGCCTCGTCGAGGATGAGCACGCGCGGGTCGGCGAGGAGGGCCCGCGCGAACGCGACGAGCTGGCGCTGGCCGAGCGAGAGGCGGTTGCCGCGCTCGCCGAGGTGCGTCTCGTAGCCGTCCTCGAGCCGGAGGATGAAATCGTGCGCGCCGACCGTCTGCGCGGCGCGGACGACCTCGTCGGGGGTCGCCTCGGGGTTGCCGAACGCGATGTTCTCGGTCACGGTGCCGGCGAAGAGGAAGCCCTCCTGCGGAACGATCCCGAGCTGGCGGCGCAGCGACGCCTGGGTGACCTCGCGCAGGTCGATGCCGTCGATCGTCAGGCGGCCCTCGGTCGGGTCGTAGAAGCGGGCGAGGAGCTTTGCGATCGTGGACTTGCCGGCACCGGTGTGACCGACCAGGGCGACCGTCGTCCCCGCCTCGACGTCGAGGTCGATGCCGTGCAGCACCTCCGGCCCGGTGCCGTACGTGAAGCGCACGTTCTCGAAGCGAGCGTGCCCCGTGATCTCCGGCAGCTCGCGGGCGTCTGGCCGGTCGACGACCTGCGGTTGCTCGTCGAGGACGTCCATGATCTTGTCGAGCGCGGCGACCGCGGAGAGGAAAGTGTTGTAGAGCTGTGAAAGCTGCTGGACCGGGTCGAAGAAGTTCGACAGGTAGAGCATGAAGGCGAGCAGCGTCCCGATCGAGACCGCGCCGTCGAAGTAGCGGTAGCCGCCGTAGCCCAGCACCACGGCCGTGGCGGCGCTCGAGAGGAAGTCGACGAAGGGGAAGTAGAGGCCGTTCGTGACGACGGTCATCTGGTTCGCGGCGCGGTAGTGCTCGTTGACCTTGCGGAAGCGGCCGAGGTTCTGGTCCTCGCGCGTGAAGGCCTGCACGACGCGCATCCCGGCGATGTCCTCGGCGAGCGTGGCCGTGACGAGCCCGAGCCGCTCGCGCACGGCGCGGTAGGCGCGGGCGGAATACAGGCGGAAGACCGCGGTCGCGGCGGCCATCAGAGGTAGCACAGCCAGCGTCGCGAGCGCGAGACGCCAGTCGAGGAAGAAGAGGATCGCGGCGGAGCCGACGAGGATGAGCGTGTTCTGGACGAGCGTCGTGACGCCGTCGGTGACGAGCTGGTCGAGCGCTTCGACGTCGTTCGTGAGGCGGCTGATGATCACGCCCGCGCGGTTCCGCTCGTAAAAACCGAGCGAGAGCCGCTGCAAGTGGCGGAAAAGCGTGGTGCGCAGATCGGCCAGGATCCGCTCGCCGGTCCAGCCGGTGAAGTACGTCTGCGCGGCGCTGGTCGCGAGGGTGGCGGCGCCGGCGACGAGGAACAGCGCCACGACCGTCGACAGCCTGGCGAAATCCTCCCTGCGGATGCCCTCGTCGATCGCGAGCTTGGCCAGGTAGGGCGGAGCGAGCGCTGTGACGGTCGCCGCCAGGAGCGACAGGAGCGCGAGCAGCGTCCGGACCTTGTACGGCGCGGTTAGGCGGGCCAGCGTCGCAACCCGGCGGGCCGTCCGGCGCCAGGACCAGTCGCTGACGGCCGCGCCCCGCTCGGCCATCAGGTGGCTTCCGGGCTGCCAGACCTTCATCCGCGGGCTTCCTTCCGCGTTCCCTCGTGACCCTCGCGAGCTCCTTCTCCAGGTACACGCGGGCGCGCGTTCCCCCCGCCCAAATAAAGGGCGGCGGCCAACCACCACCCTCTGCGATCGACGCTATCGAGCGAACGCGCGCGCGTCTGTGTCAATTGCGCGCCGAAAGCGTGCCCGTGACGGGTCACACCGCCTCCTCGGCGACGTCGGCCTCGAGGTCGACGAAGCGCTGCTCGAGCAGCCCGTGCTCGTAGATCTCGCGGTACACCGCGCTCGTCTGCAGCAGTTCGTCGTGCGTGCCGCGCCCGGCGATCCGGCCCGAGTCGAGGACGACGATCTCGTCGGCGAGGGCGATCGTCGACAGGCGGTGCGCGATGATCAGCGTCGTCCGGCCCTCCATCGCGCCACGCAGCCCGGTGCGAATCTTGGCCTCGGTCGTCGCGTCCACCGAGGC
>JALZOQ010000041.1 GCA_030913835.1 Actinomycetota bacterium
GAGTGCGCGTACCCGGAGGGTACGGGCGCGACTGAGGACGCCGTCCTCGGGGCGAGCAGCGCGGCCCGGCGGCACAGACGACGTTTCGCCAAGCCCTCCTACTAAGACGCGGCTAGCACCGTCGCGAAGCGATCCTGGGCAACGCGCGCCCACCAGTACGACAAGGGTCGACCGTTCTGCAGGATCGCGAACACGTAGCGGCCCCGCACGTAGCCGGAGAGCGACGAGGCGTCGCGCGTCGTTCCCGTCTTCGCCCGCACGTTCCCGCGCGCCGGGGCGCGGCGCATCCGGTCCTCGAGCGTCCCGTTGATCCCCGCGACCGGCAGCGCCGCGTAGAACGTCGCGCGGATGTTGGGATCCGCCCAACTCGCCCGCAGGATCCCGACGAGCGCGCCCGCGGTGAGCCGGTCGAGCCGAGAGAGCCCGGAGCCGTCGACGATCCGCACCCCGGCGAGGGGGATACCCGCGTCGGCGAGCGCCATCGTGACGACCAGTGCCCCGGCCGCGGTCGTCCCGCGTGTGCCCTGCGCCGCGCCGAGAGCCTTCAGCAGCATCTCGGCCGTGAAGTTGTCACTCTCCCGATTCATGTAGCGCAGGAGCGTGGCGAGGGTCGGCGAGCTGACCGATGCGATCGGCAGCGCGAAGTCGGCCATCGATCCGACCTTCGCCGGGCCCTTCACCGTGACTCCCCTAGCCTTGAGCGTCCCCATGAAGGCGGCCGCCGCGGCGAGCGCGGGTTGCGGAGCGAGGATGCCCTGCGGCTTGTCGCGGTCGACCACGAGCGCGGACAGTGGCGGAGACTCGTCCCCGTAGAACGACGCCTTCCAGCCCGGGGCCATGCGGCGCGTGTCGAAGTAGGACTCGTCACCGCGGATGGATCCGTCCACGCGCCGGATCCCCTGCGCCCGCACCTGCTGCGCCAGCAGCCGAAGGTCGGAGGTCGAGAGGGACGGGTCGCCGTAGCCCTTCAGCACCAGGTCGCCGCGCCAGACCGTTCCCTCGAGCTGGCCCTCACCGAGCACCTCGGTCTCGATCCGGAAAGCCGGCCCTAGCGTCGTGAGCAGCGCGTACGTGAGCGGCAGCTTCGCGTTCGACGCCGGCGCGAGCGAGAGGGCCTGGTTCCGTCCGTAGACGACCTTTCCCGTGGTCAGGTCGACCGCCAGGGCCGCCGACCGCGCCGGACTGATGTGGGGAACGACGAGCGCCTTCGAGAGCCTGGTCGCGAGCGGCGACTGACCGTGCGCCGCGCTCGCCGCCGGCACCGCGACAAGCGCAACGAGCAGGGCGGAGATCCCTCGGAGGCGGCGCACCCCGGCCATTGTTCGAATACGCGCGGACGGCGTCAAGGGTCCAGGTTGGGCCTGGGGTGGTCCAAAGATAGTCCGGGCGGCCCATGTATCCCGACGAGCGAAGCCGGATAATCGGTGTGGGAGCTATGGCCGCCACACCGAAGACGTTTGCCGAAGTCACGGCGCTGCTCGAGGCGGCGGCAGAGGAGCGCGGTCCCTCGGCAGACCGGCTGGAGGACACGTTGACCGCCGGCTACGCCGTGGCGCTCACGCTCGAAGCGGAGCGGCTGCGGATCGAGCGGCGCCTCGCCGAGGTCGCTGCGAAGCTCGGCGACGACAGCTCCGAGCTCCGGACGAAGGAGCTCGCGGGCCTGGCCAAGCGGCTCTCGAGGGCGGACGGAGAGCTCGTCAGGCTCCGAAGCGTGCTCGCCTCGCTGAAGCAGCAGGCCCGCGCCGCGCGCCGCGCCGAAGCTCCGGTCTGAGCCGTCAAAAAATGCCGCGCACTTTTCGCGGGATGGGCTAGTCCCTTCGCTTCGCTCGGGAGATTTTCAGACGATCCCGCTTCGGACCGCGTACACGGCGGCTTGGATGCGGTTGTCGATCTGCAGCTTCATCAGGATGTTCGAGATGTGATTCTTGACCGTCTTCGGGCTGATGTGGAGCTCCGCCGCGATCTGGGCGTTGTCCGTCCCGTTCGCGATCAGCTTCAGCACCTCGACCTCGCGGTCGGAGAGCTCGGAGCGAATCGTGTCCGCGATCTCGGGGCTCGTGCTGGTCGCCCGCACGCGCTGGAGCACCTTTGACGCGATGTGAGGCGAGATCAGCGCTTCGCCGACGGCGGCCGAGCGGATCCCCTGCAGCAGGTCCTGGATCGACGAGTCCTTGAGCAGGTAGCCCGAGGCCCCGGCGAGGATCGCGTCCATGACGTCGCCGTCCTGGTCCGAGATCGTCAGGACGAGGACGCGCGTGAGCGGGGCGAGCACGTTGATCTGGCGGGTCGCCTCGACGCCGCTCATCCCTGGCATGTTCAGATCCATCACCACCACGTCGGGCGCGAGGTCGCGCACGAGGCCGAGCGCCTCCACGCCGGTCTGGGCCTCGCCGACGACGTCCACGCCCTGGTCCGCCAGGAGGTTCCGCAACCCGGTCCGGAAGAGGTCGTGGTCGTCGACGAGGACGACGCGGAGATCCGCGACGACGGCCTCCGGCTCAGACATGTCGACCGTCTTGCTCAAATGGACACCCCCGCCAGGCCGGGAAGTCTAGCGTCGGCCCGTCAGTGCAGCGTGATCGTGACTGTGCGGCGCCCCCAAGCCCGTGCCTGCGCCACGGTTGGGAACCAGAGGTCGATCGTCGCGCCGCGGATCGCGCCGCCCGTGTCGGCCGCGACTCCTTCGCCGTAGCCGGGAA
This sequence comes from Actinomycetota bacterium, assembly GCA_030913835.1. Taxonomy (GTDB): domain Bacteria; phylum Actinomycetota; class Thermoleophilia; order Gaiellales; family Gaiellaceae; genus UBA5186. Next base: position 2,700 of record JALZOQ010000041.1, read on the forward strand.
TCGTCATTCGCGTCCCGAGCGGGATCACGCCCGGGTCGACCGCGACGATCCCGGGGCCTGTGGGCGCGCCGGTCGCCGTGCGGCCGTGGATCGAGTAGCCGGTCGCGGTCACGGTCAGCGTGCGCGCCGTCCAGCCCGTTTCGGAGCCGGCTGAGACGACCGCCGCTGCCTCGGCCGGCGAGAGCGCGCCTGGAT
>JALZOQ010000043.1 GCA_030913835.1 Actinomycetota bacterium
CCGGTCCGACGTTGACAGGCAAGACAGTTACAGATGGAGACGGCAAACGGATCGCCCGCGACTTCCAGACGAAGTTGCCCGCAGTGACAGGCGGCATCTCGAGCGGCCATCGCCGCTGAACCTAACCAACCTCGGTCGCCGCTGCTCCCGATGCGCGAGGCACTTTTCCGTACCCCACGGCCGTGCTATAAGACCGGCGCCCATGGCATAGGTCTTGCATCGAGGCAGCGCTTGAAACGCTGCCCGCCCCTCTCGCCTCACTGCGCCCCATCGGGCGTCGTCGAGTGCGCTTTCTGCAAGACCTGAATGAAAGGTGTGACTCCATGACCGACTCCGCAGCGGGACCTCGCACGACCGATGCACCCGTGATCTACCAGCACCCGTTGGCGTATCTCCTTGCTTTGGAAGGGATCGCGCTGCTTCGGGCATTTACCGGCGAGTATGGCCGGCAGTTCACGCTGGACCGCTTCGACGAGATCCAGGCGCTCCTGGACGCGGCAGACCAATACGGCGACGGCCTCGAACTTGTGCCGATCACGACGGTCGAGGCCTACGAGGAGTGGGCTCCGTACTACGACGAGCCGGGCAACCAGATGATCGAGATCGAAGAGCCCGTCGTGCGCGAGATCCTCGACGGCCTCCCGGCCGGTGTAGCCCTGGACGCTGCCTGTGGGACAGGTCGCCACAGCGCGTATCTCGCGTCGCTCGGCCACAATGTGATGGGCGCCGACACGTCGCCGCAGATGCTCGCGCTAGCCCGGAGTCGGGTGCCGGCCGGGGAGTTCTACGAAGCCGACCTGCACGCCGTTCCGCTCGGCGACAACTCGGTGGATCTCGTGGTCTGCGGGCTCGCGGTCATGCACGTCCCCGACCTCGCGCGGGCGCTGGCGGAGTTCACGCGTGTCCTGCGGCCGAACGGCCACCTGGTGCTCTCAGACTCCCGAGGACTGGCCGGTGACCGCCGTTTGCCCGTCGCGACGGACCGACCGAACGGTGAGCTCGGGTACATGCCTATCCACAGTCACCGCACGAGCGACTACCTCCAAGCCGCTCTCCCACTGGGGTTCCAAGTGCGGCGCTGCGAAGAGCCGACGGTTCCTTACCCGCTACTGGCCGAGGACGGCACGTCGATTCATGACGGTGTCCGGTTGCCGGACTTCGTTCCGGGCGAGCCGTTCAGCGTCTGGGAGCTGCACGCGCGAGCCATCGCGGCCACGAACGCCGCCTGGCGCGACAAGCCATCGGTGATCATCTGGCACTTCCAGTATTCCCCTGACGGATCGACGTAACGGGCGCGCGGGGTGTGTGCAAAGCTCGTAGAAGCACTCGGAAATCTGTCTCCGGCGGACACGACGACGACGTGAAAGGGGTCTGATGGCCAAGTACGCGGTGGCTCAGCTCGACGAGATCGAGGAGTTGAACGACGGGCGCGAGCCGTACCGGCCCGTCCGGCACCACTTCGGCATCTCGGCCTTCGGCGTCACGGCGTGGACGGGCCGCGAAACGGGCGACCGGATCATCAACGAGCACGACGAGGACGAGCCGGACGCGCAGGAGGAGCTGTACCTCGTCCTGCGCGGGCGCGCCGTGTTCGAGCTCGACGGCGACCGGGTGGACGCGCCCGCCGGCACCTTCGTCTTCGCCCCGCCCGGTGTGAAGCGAACGGCGTTCGCGGAGGAGCCCGAGACAACGATCATCGCGCTCGGGGCCACCCCGGGAAAGGCGTATGAGCCCGTCGGGTGGGAGCTCTGGGCGCCGCTCAACGCCCTCTACCAGAAGGGCGAGCACGCCGAGGTGGCTGACCGCGCCCGCGCACTCGTGGACGCTCATCCGCAGTACGCCCTGCTGTTCTACAACCTCGCCTGCTGCGAGAGCCTCATCGGCCGGAAGGCTGACGCGATCGACCACCTCCGCCGCGCGATCGACATGTCGGAGCGGTTTCGCCCGTACGCAAAGGACGATTCGGACCTCGATCCGATCCGCGATGAGCCCGCGTTCAAGGAATTGATCGGCGGCGCCTAAATCACGATTGCGGGAGCGCGCTGCTGCCGCCACAGCACGATGCTCGCGATGACGAGCCAGATCGGCAGCAGGAACAGCAGTGCGGCCCATCCGATCGGCGGAATCAGGAGGAGGACCGTGACGACGATCCCGAACCACCCAAGCCAGCGAGGGAGGACAAGCCCCCTCAGCGCGAGGATCGACAGCGCGAAGAGGAACACCGCCAGCGCAAGCTCGGCGGCCACGAAGATCCCGTGCCCGAGGCGCCAGAAGACGATCGCGGTGTCCGGGGTGAGGAGCTGCTTGTCGGTCGTCGCTCCCGTGGACTGACCGCCCGTGAGCGCGAGCATCAGCGCGCCGCCCGCGGTGCCGCCGACGAGCATCGCCGCAGTGAGCCACGGCGCGGCGCCCGCCGCCTCCAGCCGCGCGCGAAGCGCCGCGACGAACAGCAGGAAGAGCACGCCCCCGAGGCCGTGAAGGGTCGCGGCGATGAGGATCAGAACGCGGTCGTCCCGGTAGAACTCCGCGATGACGGCGCCGCTCTCGGGACCGGCCGGATTCCCCGCCCCCTCGAGCAGGAACACGCTGCCCACCCAGAGCACCGCTGCAAGCGCGCCGCCGAGCAGCGCAAACCGCTCCCATCGATCCGTCACCGGAGACCCCCTCAATGTCGGAGAACGTTGTGGTGACTATTTCACGCTCGAGCCTCTGGAGAAGCGGCTAGCGCATCGGGGTCCGCCGGTGCTTCCCGCTGGTCTCGAGCCTCGGGCAGCCGACAGTACATCTCGACCCGCCGAAACGGCCGTGCTCTCTATAGAAGGTCGGCGATCAGCGCGGCCGCACGCGCGGCGCCGTCGGTCTCGACCGGGCGGTAGTCGACGTCGCGGCCGATCTCCTCCGCGATCGCGGCGGCGATCTCCGACGGGCCGTCGGACTCGAAGTCCATGCAGCGCCCCGCGCCGTAGCGCTCGAGACGGTGGCGCACGTGGAAGTTCTGCTCAAAATGGTGGCGGAGCGGGAAGTACAGGAACGGCCGCCGGCCGGCAGTTAGCTCCATCGATGTCGTCAGACCGCCCTGGACGACGGCGAGATCGCAGGCGGCGAGGTGCTTGTACAGGTCGTCGACGAACGCCCGGATTTCGAGCCCCTCGTAGCTCGGCAGGCTTTCCGGGTCGATGCGCGGGCCGGCGACGACGATCATGCGCAGGTCGGGAACGCGCTCCTTCGCCTCCGGGAACGCTGCGATCACGCGGCGCAACAGATCGCCGCCCACGCCTGACCCGCCGACGGTGACGATGCAGACGCGCTCGTCGTCGCGGTAGCCGAGCTCCGCGCGGTCGCCGAGCTCGCTTGGGTCGAAGCCGGTCACGTAGCCGGCGAAGTCGTAGTGCTGCTCCGTCCAGTCGCGGATCAGCGGCAGATCCGGGCCGAACGCGTCGGGGACGACGTCGTCGCGGTCGCCCACGAACACCGCGCGGTCGCGGAGGCGCGGGAAGCGCGCGATGTGCTCGATCATCTCGGCGTTGTAGTCGGCGGTCAGGAACGCCTCGTGGTCGCCGCCGTCCTCCATCGGTAGCCAACCGACGAAGTCGGTGAGCCAGACGTACGCGGCGCGCTACTGCTCGGGGTTCTCGTGCAGGTAGTAGTCGAGCTCCCACGCCTCGTCTCCGATCCAGAGGTCGTAGCTCTCCTCGCGCGCGACGTCGTGGAAGACCATGAAGTTGGCGAGCAGGATCTCGTCCATCCGCCGCCAGGCCTGGAAGCAGTGGAGGTCGTGCTCGGCCGACTCGGACTCGATGTGGCGTGACTCGTTCGCCAGCTCGGCGCTCGCCGGGTGGATGCGCTCGCCCTCGGCCTCCAGCACCGCGGTCACCGGGTGCTGCGCAAGCCAGTCGATCTCGAGGTCGGGGACGAGCTTCCTGAGCTCCTGCGCGATCGCGACGTCGCGCCGGGCGTGACCAAGGCCGATTGGCGAGGAGATGTAGAG
>JALZOQ010000047.1 GCA_030913835.1 Actinomycetota bacterium
ATCTGGAGGAACTACTCCGGCCTGGCCTGGACGAACCCGTATGACCGGCGCGTCTGGGACTACAACATCGCGCTGGGGGAGGCCGCGGCGAAAGCCGGGTTCGACGAGATCCAATTCGACTACGTGCGCTTCCCGTCCGACGGCGACATCTCGAGCATCCGCTACCCCGGCGAGCACGCCCAGCCGATGGGCTGGACGATTCCAGCGTTCGTGCAGTACGCGCGCAAGCGGCTGAAGCCACTCGGCGTACGCGTCAGCGTGGACATGTTCGGGCTGGCCGCCTCCCACGATCTCGGCATCGGCCAGTACCCGAGCCGGATCTCGCGCTACGTCGACGCGGTCTATCCCATGGTCTACCCGTCGCACTACAACCCCGGCGAGTTCAATCTGGACGACCCGAACGCAGTCCCCGGGATCACCGTCAGCTACTCGATCGCCGACTACAAGAAAGCGCTGGCCGGGCGGAAGGCCGAGATCATCCCCTGGCTGCAGGACTTCTCGCTCGGGCGCACGTACACGCTCGCAGATGTCCGCGACCAGATCGAGGCGGTGCGTCGCTACAACACGCGTGGGTTCATGCTCTGGAACGCCGCGGGCGTCTACACCGACGGCGCCTTGAAGCCGCCGCCTCCGACCACGTCCTCGCCCGCCTCGACGACGCCGTCCGGGTAGTCCGCCTCCTCCGGGAGGTCGCGGAGCCCGGGCAGCGGCGACGCCAGCAGCCAGAGCACGCCGGCGAGGGCGCCCACGGTGGCGATCCAGAGCGTCGGGCGCAGTCCGATCGTGCTGCCGAGGGCGCCGCCGGCGAGCGCACCGACCGGCCGGACGCCGTAGTTGACGACCTGGTAAGCGCCTGAGACGCGAGCGCGCAGCCGGTCGGGCGTGATCGCCGCCCGGATCGCGCCGGTGCTGATGTCGAGGAGCATCACGCCGAAGCCCGAGCCGAACTCCGCTGCCCCGAGCATGAGCAGGACGAGCGGCCTGGGGCCGCCCGCCAGCGGGACGAGCAGCAATGGCGCAGGGAAGAGGACGCACCCGAGCATGAACGCCGGGCCGATGCCGATTCGTCGCCCGATCCGCCCGGCTACGAACGAGCCGATCAGACCGCCCACGGCTCCCGCGCCGAGGACGAGCCCGAGCGTGCCCGGGCCGACCTCGAGCGAGCGCGTCGCGTAGAGCACGAACAGCGCGAAGAAGACGAAGTTGAAGAAGTTGATCGTCGTTGTCGAGAGCAGCGATGCGCGCATGACGGGCGTCCGCCAGATCCAGCGCATCCCGGCCGAGAAGTGCCCCGGGGCCGGCGCGTCGGCGGGCGGCTCGGCGACCTTCATGGTGCCGAGCAGGAGCGCCGATGCGACGAACGAGAACGCGTCGACGACGAGCGCGAAGGGCGCGCGGAAGAGCTGCACCAGGAAACCCGCCGCGCTCGGCCCGGCCACGTACGAGAAGGCGCGCGTCCCGTGCAACAGCGAGCTTCCGGTGACGTAGTCCTCGCGCGAGACGACCGCGGCGAACAAGCTGCCGAACGAGACCTGGAAGACCACGCTCAGCGTCCCAGTAGCGAAGGCGACGATGTAGAGCTGGGCCAGCGTCAGCGCGTCGAAGGCGTAGGCGACTGGGATTGTCAGGATGAGCGCCGCCCGGCCGAGGTCGGCGACGATCATCGTCGCGCGGCGGCGCCCCATCCGGTCGACCAGCGCTCCGGCGTGCAGCGAGAAGAGCAGGTTGGGGACGAGCTCAGCTGCGGTCAGGTAGCCCATCTGCGCCGCGCCCGCGTCGAGCACCAGGACAGCGGTCAGCGGCAGCGCGAGCAGCGTGATCTGGTCGCCCACGAGCGACGCCGTCTGCGCCCACCAGAAGCGGCCGAACTCGCGCTCGCGCAGGAGCGGGGGGATCACGCGGCGCACGCGCGCCAGTCTGATTGTGCGCGTGGTGCGCGTGTGGCGTTTAGTTCAGCGTCCCCTCGAGCTGGATCCTGGCCACCTCGAACGTGGACGGGCTGTTGCGGGAGGTGGAGAAGACGTAGGTTCCTGAGCCTAACCGCGCCGTTGGCCGCTTGTTAGCGAACTCGGCGTTAGCGATAATTGCCACGTGTTTCGATGTCTGTTCGTCGCGATCGGGTTCATGCTCGTTTTCGGTACGACGGCGGCGGGTCGAACAGGCGAACAAGGAGCACAGCCAAGCACGATCGCAACTGTTCGCGGTTCGGTCGACGCGCTCGCGCAGGACGGTCGCCGTGTCGCATGGATCAACACTCGCGCGAGGTGCGGAAGGCAGGTGCAGGTCCTTACGCTCCCCGGCCGGCGACCGGTCTATGTCGGCTCCCGGCGCGGTGGGAGCTGCGCGGCGGACGGCGGTCGTCCGCTTGGAGCGATCGCCCTCAGCGGCGACGGTCGCGTCCTGTGGCAAGTCGCGTCGGAGGGGAATACGGTGGTCGAGATCGGGCTGTTCACAGCGGCCGTGCACGTCCCCGGTACACACGCGGTCACGCCCACATATTTCGCGAAGGACGAGGGCAATCCCGACTACGTGAACCCGATACCCCTGCCGACGGGATCGGACGGGAAGGCGATCCTCTTCTACGCCCGCTGCGACACCAGTGAAATCTGCACGGGCAACCGCCGGCAACCAGGCATCTACCGGCTCGCCGGTCGCCGGTCGAGCCGCCTCGCGAACGTCACAGGTCCGGTCGGGCTCGCGGTCAGCGGCCGCCGGTTCGCCTTCGTCACGAACAGCCTTCGCTGCTGCAACTCGACGCCGGCGTGGTCGCACGACGGGACGCGGCTCGCCTGGATCTACCACGGCAACCTTTCGACGGTCCGCGCAGACGGGACGGACGAGCGGCAGCTTGCGGCCGCAGTCTTGCCGCCCCGTCGGTTCCCGGATGCTGCCCAGCGGCCAAGCTGGTCGCCGGACGATGCACGGCTCGCCTTCGAGTCCACGCGCGGGGAGGGCGGTGTCTACCGCGTGGACGCAACTGGCAGTGGCCTGCGACGCCTCGCATCCGGAACGGCACCGGCCTGGTCGCCCGACGGGACGAGGATTGCGTTCGTGCGAGGCACGGGCGTCTACTCGATCGCTCCCGACGGCAGCAGTGAGAGGAGGCTGACGACGGCCGAGCGGCCGACCGCGGGACCGCTGTCGTGGTCGCCCGATTCGACGCGGATCGCGGTCTCGCGCGGCGGCGACATCTACTCGCTCCGTGCTGACGGAGCCGGTGAGACCCGCCTGACGACCAGCCCTCGTACCGAGGCTCATCCCGCGTGGTCGCCGGACGGCGCCCGGATCGCCTACGTGGATGGATCGGCCATCGCAGTCGTCAACGCGGACGGCACCGGCGCCACGCGCCTGACAAGCGCGAGCGACCGGTCGCCGGCGTGGTCCCGGGATTCGAAGAGGATCGCCTTCATACGCGAGGAAATCGCCGGCCAGGGCGCGCTGTGGATCATGAACGCGGACGGGAGCGGTCAGAGTCTGCTGATTCCGGCCGAACGGTATCCCGATTCACCGCAGTGGTCTCCCGGCGGCGGCACGATCGTCGTCGGCGACTGGTACGACCCGGAAGGCGGTAACTTGCCGAGGGATCCGGGGGTCCGACTCGTTTCGTCGGTCGATGGCAACACGAGGAAGATCGCGCCGGTTCGCCGCTCACCGGTGGAGATC
>JALZOQ010000049.1 GCA_030913835.1 Actinomycetota bacterium
GCATGAGGCGATGACGAGCGCGGCGGGCGAGCGGAACGTCTGGATCGTCGGCGGGGGAGACCTGGCGGGTCAGTTCGCCGACGCGGGTCTCCTCGACGAGGTCATCGTGTCCATCGCGCCGGTCACCCTGGGTGCGGGGGCGCCGCTGCTCCCGCGCCGCATCGAGCTGCGCCTCGACGAGCTGGCGCGAAACGGCGACTTCGCGTGCGCGAAGTTCTCCGTCGCGCGCCCGGCGGCCTGATGGCCAAGCTGATCTATTCGGCGATCACGTCGCTCGGGCTACGTCGCGGACCGGGACGGCCGCTTCGATTGGTCCGCGCCGGACGAGGAGGTGCACAGCTTCGTCAACGACCTCGAGCGGGGGGTCGGGATCCACCTCTACGGCCGTCGGATGTACGAGGTGATGGTCTACTGGGAGACCGCGCACGGCGTCGCGGACGAGTCGCCGATCGTGCGGGACTACGCCGAGATCTGGCAGGCCGCCGACAAGATCGTGTACTCGAAGACGCTGGAGAGGGTGTCCAGCGCCAGGACGCGGATCGAGCGCGACTTCGACCCTGACGCGGTCCGGCAGCTGAAAGCCGGCGCGGCACGCGACATCAGCGTCGGCGGTCCCGAGCTGGCCGCCGAGGCGATCAGGGCCGGGTTGGTCGACGAGTACCAGCTGTTCCTCACACCCATCGTGGTCGGAGGCGGCAAGCGATCCCTTCCCGACGATGTGCGGCAGGAGCTCGAGCTCCTCGACGAGCGCCGTTTCAAAAACGGCGTGATGTATCTCCGCTATCGCACGAGGATGACCGGCTAGCTACTCCGAGCATTCGGCTGTCGCCTTCGCGACGTTACTCTTGTTGACCTCGACGAAGCAGCCCGTGTACGTGGAGCCCGATTCGACGGGCCCAACGAAATACACGAGCCAAACGTTGCGGCCGTTCGCGAACCCTCGTCCCTGTGCGGATATCTGCAGGTCGGACTTCGCATTGGGGAGGCGGCGAATCGCCGCCACGGCCTTCGCGCGCGCCTTCAGGGCGGTCAGCCCGCCGTAGGTCGCTGGTTCACGGGCGAGGTTCGGCCATGGATAGAGGGCGAGGTGGATGACGAGCACACTCAGGCCGACGGCTACGAGCATCGCCGCGGCCGGGATCCGTTCACGAAGGTGTGCGAACGTGAAGAAGAGGTTCGGGAACACGGCGTGGCGCTTGACCTTCCAGGCGAGCACGAGCGGGATCGCGATGCCGAGGACTGCGAACGAGCCGTAGATCGCGTAGGCGAGATTGAAGCGCGGGCGCCGCTCGTCGGGCCAGGTTCGGCTCACGAACAACGCGATCGCGATCGTCGCGCCGACGACGAACGGCCAGCCGTACCGGATACGCCACGGGCCTGGCAGCACGACCGCCTCGAGGCGGTCGGTCGGATGCGCGGTCGCGTCGTAGGTCAGCGCATAGAAGGCGGCGAGCGCGATCACCGCAACCACCGCGGCGGCCCACCTGTTGTCGATGTCCTCGATGTGCCCGATCGTGGTCGAGATCGTCGGCCACGGGATCTTGTACCAGCGGTCGAACCAGCTCGTCCCGAGGATCTCGGTGAGCGCAATCGCCAGCGCGACTGGGCCCCAAAATGCGTAGCCGTGAAGCTCCTCGGCGGTCGCACCGTGGAACTTCCGTCCGATCCAGCCATCCGCGATCCGACCGCGCAGCCATTTTCCGAGACGCGTCCGCCAGAAGCGCGAGCGCAAGGCGTCCTGGCGTAGGGGAAGGACAGCTTCAGACCCGGTCGGTGCACTCGTCTCTGCGATGGCCCCAGGTTACGACGGTTGCGGCCAAAAGTCTACGAACCCCAAGCGGAAGCACCTCGGAGGGTCTCGACCGTCCAGCCCGCCTCCCCGACCGGCCGTATTGCATCGCAGCGCCGCTGCTCGAGGAAGCGGAGCTCGTGACGACGGAGAAGGTCGGCCGTGTCCGGACGTGCATGCTTTGCCCCCTACACCTTCGAGGGCATCAGCACATGGCTGCGGCGGCTCGACCGCTTTCGCCCGGGTCGTCGAACGCACGAAAGGAGCACCGAATGGCTGAAAAGAAGTCCAAGGGATTCTCCACCGAGGAGAAGGCGGCGATGAAGGAGCGCGCCCAGGAGTTGAAGGCGGAGAAGAACAAGGCGGACGGGGAGAAGATCCTGCTCGCGAAGGTCGGCCAGATGAAGGGGAAGGATCGCACGATGGCCAAGCGGATCCACGAGATCGTCAAGGCCACGGCGCCGTCCCTCCTCCCCAAGACCTGGTACGGGATGCCCGCCTGGGCCAACAAGGACGGCAAGGTCGTCTGCTACTTCCAAGACGCGGCGAAGTTCAGGTCGAGGTACGCGACGTTCGGCTTCAGCGACCAGGCGAACATCGACGCGGGCGCCATGTGGCCGACGTCGTTTGCGCTGACGGAGCTGACCTCCGCCGACGAGAAGAAGATCGCCATGCTCGTGAAGAAGGCCGTGACCTGAAAGGAGCGCGATGAAAGAGACCAC
>JALZOQ010000052.1 GCA_030913835.1 Actinomycetota bacterium
GAGTGCGCCCGCGGCCCACGAGGCGTCAGCCCAGGAGGCGTCCGACCACGAAGCCGACGACCAGGAGGCGTCCGCCCAGGAAGCGTCAGCCCACGAGGCGTCGGCCCACGAGGCGTTCGCTGCCACCGCCGAGGCCCAGCTCGCCGCGTCGAACACCTTGCCGCTGCCGCCGGAGGCGGAGACGACGAAGCGGTTCAACGCTGCGTTCGGGTTCGGCGGTGCCTTGCCCATGTTCGCCGCCTTGGCCGCGTTCAGCTCGCCCACGCCCGCCGAGAGCGGAATCGCGGTCGGCAGAGCCTTCGCGGTCACCATCAGCGCGCCCTTCACCTGATCCGGGGTGTACTCCGGGTGCTTCGCCAGGATGTGCGCGACTGCACCTGCCACCGCCGGCGCGGCGAACGAGGTCCCGCTGAGCTGCATGTAGCCAGGCGCCTCGACGTTGAGCGGACGCTCCTTGGGGAGCGTCGACCCCACCGGAACCGGGCCGACCATGTAGCGGCCGGGTGCGCCGATCTCCGGCTTCGCGAAGCCGTCGTAGGTGTAGCCATACGCAGACCACGACGGTGCGTAATCGTCCTTCGGCTTGATGCTGTCGCCGATGTCGACGGCGCCGACCGTGATCACGAACGGGTCGTTGCCGGGCGCGTACTTCACGCCGCTCGGCCCGCCGGGCGTGCCGTAGTTGCCGGCGGCAACCACGACGACGACGCCGGAGAACCAGAGCTTCTCGACGGCCTTGTCGAGCGGATCGTGGATGAACCGGCTCGGCATGGCCGAATGGAGCGAGAAGTTCGCGACCTTGATGTTGTACGTGCCCTTGTTCTCGTAGATCCACTCGGCTGCGCGGATGACGTCGCTCGTCCTCGCCATGCCGAGCTCGTTCATGACCCGGATCGGCAGGATCTTGGCGCCCGGGTTTGCACCGGTGTAACCCAGTGCGTCGCCCGCCGCGATGCCCGCGACGAACGTGCCGTGGCCGCGATCGTCACCGGTCGCGTCCGGCGTGAGCGAGCTCAGGTTCACCTGCGGAAGCAGGCGCCCGCCGAAATCGGCTCGTCCGCTCTCCACTCCCGAGTCGACGACCGCGATCGTCAGGTTCGCCGACGCGTTCGAGTTCGGCCACAGAGCCGCGTTACCCGACTCGTACGGCCAAATCTGAGCCGAGTAACGGCCGGCCGCGGTGGAGCCGCTGACCTTGACCGGGGCGTCAGGAGTAATCGTGAGGCCCTCGACCTTGGCGAGCTGGTCGACCTTCGCCGCGGGCACTTCGACCGCGACGGCGCCGATGAGCTCGAGCTGCTTCTTCAGTGAACCAGCGCCCTTCAGAGCCTCGTCGGCGTCCGAGACGCCGCCGCTGCTCTGGACGATGATCCGAACCTTTTCACCAGGCTTGTCGTGAGCCGCCTTCAGCAGGCCTGGGGAGACGTACGTGGCACCCTCGCGGGAGCCCTTGCCGTCCCTGTTGCCCGCCGCTGCGCCCAGAGGAATCGCAAGCGCCACGACCGCGAGCAGGGCACCGGCGACACGACGTCCGCCCTTCCCCCACAGCGCGCTCGACCGGAGCTCGCCCTTCCGGCTACCCGCACCCCAGAGCGCGCTGGCGCGCACATCCGAGTGCGAGACCTTGGAACTTGACCGCATCCCTCTCCCATCTTCCGCGCACCGCGCGGAGCCGCTTTCTCCCGCAACGGACGCGTCCTCCGCGCCCGCATTGAACTCTCAGGCCAAGCGGGTGACGGCACGTCCCCCGGAAGGGTCAGGACCGCAAGTTCACTCTTTTGGGGGAGAAAGCTCTCAACCGCACGAAATCTGATGATTTCGTGCGGGAAAGGGCCCGCCTGGATTCGAACCAGGAACCGACGGATTATGTGAGTCCGCGTGCTCTCAACCGAACGAAATCTGGCGATTTCGTTCGGGAATGGGCCCGCCTGGATTCGAACCAGGGACCGACGGATTATGAGTCCGCTGCTCTGACCAGCTGAGCTACGGGCCCGCACGCAGAGCCTATCGCCGGCGGAGGCGGGCCTCGACCGCCGCAGCCTCACGAACGCCCTCCGTTAGCCGAAGGAGGGGGCTCACGGGGGAACCCTGGGTTCACCCGTGCCCGGTCCGCTGCTCTGACCAGCTGAGCTACGGGCCCTAAGGGCGAGCGTAACGGTTCCTCAAGCTTGGTTCGGGGCGCAACGGGCAGAATGCCGGGGTGAAGGTCTTCCAGCGCGAGCGGACGCTCAGGACGAGCGGAGGGCTCCAGGTCAGCGACATCACCGACGAGGTCCAGGACGCCGTCCGCGAGAGCGGAATCGTCAACGGGATCGCGTGCGTCTACTCACCCCACACGACGTGCTGCGTCCGCGTGAACGAGTTCGAGCAAGGGTTCCTGGAGGACTTCGCCGAGCTTCTGAAGCGGCTCGTGCCGAGCGAGAGCTACTACGCGCACGACGACTGGGGGAAGCGCACAGAGAACATCTGCGAGGAGGACATGGAGGCCGGCAACGGCCACTCCCATTGCATGGCGATGCTCCTCGGGACGGCCGGCGAATCGGTGCCCGTCCGTGACGGCGAGCTCCAGCTCGGCACCTGGCAGCGCGTGCTCTTCCTCGAGCTCGACCGCGAGCGCGACCGCCGCTGGATCGTCCAGGTCGTCGGAACCTAGGCGCGGCCTAGCGGGGGATCGGCCGGCTCGCGCCCGCGTGCGCGTCCATGAACGACACGCCGAGACGCTTTAGCCGGGTGCGCAACCCGGTGCCGAACACAGTGTCGGCGGGACAGGCATCGACCTTCCGCATGTGTGCCGCGGCCTGGCGCACGTCGCGACGGATCGATGCATCTCGCGTCCACACGATGCTCATGGACACACTGAGCGCCTGGAACGTTCGGGCTCCCCCACGCGAACGTAAAACACGCGCAAAATCAATCTCAGGCCTTCCGACTTGCGCGGTACTCCCGCGCCTCGGCGACGAGCGCCTCGAAGAGCGCTGCGTCCTCTCCTTCCTCGGGGTGCCATAGGACGCCGACCGCGAAACGGCGCTCCGGATCCTCGACTGCCTCGATCGTCCCGTCGTCAGCGCGCGCGACGACGCGCAGCCCCTCGCCCAGCTCGCCGTAGCCCTGGTGGTGGTGCGACTTGACCGCGACTCTCTCGCCGACGATCTCCCCGAGCCGGCTGTCGGGCTCGACCTCGACCCCGTGCTCGGAGAAGACGCCGGGCGTCTCGCGATGCGCCTCGTGGCCGACCGTCTCCGGCAGGTGCTGGACGAGGTTTCCGCCGCGCGCGACGTTCAACACCTGGCTGCCGCGGCACACGGCCAGGACGGGCAGGTCGCGCGCCAGGGCCGCCTGGAGGAGCGCGAGCTCAGCGCGGTCGCGCTCGGGCCGGACTTGGCGCGTCTCGGAATGGGCCTCGGCGCCGTAGAGCGACGGATCGAGATCCGACCCGCCTGAGAGCAGCAGCCCGTCCAGCGCGTCTAGCGTCTCCTCCACGCCGTCCTCGGCCGGCGGCACGACGAGCGCCCGGCCGCCTGCGCGCTCGATCGCCTGCACGTAGCTGAGCGGGACGAGCGCCGCCGGGACGTCCCAGGCCCCGAAGCGGGCCTGCTCCACGTAGGACGTGACGCCGACGATCGGCCGCATCTCGGCCACCAAGGCTAGATCACCCGCGTAACCGAAGGGGGCGAAACGGCGTTTTGTTCCTGCCAACGTCGACCGCGCGGAGTCCCGCGCCGGAGGTAGCCCGTGTCCCCACGCTTCGTGGCCGCCCTTGCGGTCGCGCTTGTCGCGTGCGCAGGAATCGCCTGGACGGCCGTGCCCTCGTCCGCGCGCGGCGGGGAGACGTCGTGCGACGCGCGCGGGTACACGTACGCGGGACTGGCCCAGAGCCAGGCCGTGCGCGGCGTGAGCGCGACGTTGACGGCCGTGTCGGCTCCGCACGTGGCCGGGGGACACGTGGCCGCCTGGGTCGGCGTGGGCGGTCGTGGCGACGGACCCGGTGGCTCGAACGTGTGGCTGCAAGCGGGACTCGCGGCGTACCCGACGGGAGGTAGCCGCCTGTACTACGAGCTGATGCTTCCAAACGGCCGGCAGTACGTCGAGGTCGCTCGCGGCGTCCGCCCAGGCACCCGCTTCACCGTTTCCGTGCTCGAGGTCACCGCGGGCTCGTGGCAGGTCATGGTGGACGGGCGAGTCGCGAGCCCGATCCTCGACCTGCCCAAGAGCGCGACCGGCCTCCCCGCGATCGTGACGGCCGAGAGTTGGGCGACGGACCGGCAGGCCTGCAACCGGTATGTCTTCGGCTTCGCCGGCGCGCAATTCCTCGGCGCGGACGGAGCGTGGCGGCCGTTCGCCCGCCCGCAGATCATCGTCTCGAGCTCGACGCGCATCACGCGCCGCTCCGCGACCGGCTTCCTCGCCACGACGCGGTAGCCCTTTACGGACAGGTCCTGGGGTCTGGCACCGGACGTGGCCCGCAGGGCCGCGTCCCGCTAGGCCTGGACCCGCCAGATCGTCTTCGTGTACGCGATCGAGAGGCCGGCGCGCTCGAGGTTGCGCTGGCTCTGCGACGACCACGTGGCCTGCGACGACACGAGGTCTGAGCCCGCCTCGGCCGCCGCGATCATGCGAGCCGCGATCAACGCCGTCTGCAGGCCGAGCCCGCGCGCCTCGGGCAGCGTCGACGCGTTTGCCAGGTACGCGATCCCGCCGGAGTAGTGCAGCGCGGCTGCCGCTGCCACCTCCCCGTCGACCTGGGCGACGAACATGCGCGATGTCTCCGCCTGAGCCCAGCGGACGATGTGCTCGCGCGAGGCCTCGTCCGGCGCCCCGTGTCCGCGTAGGAGCACGTCGGCGAAGACCGGTGCTTCGTCCGGTCGCGCCTCGCGCACGCGCGCGTCGGCATCGAGGCGCTTGGGCGAGCCGTAGAGCATCGACGAGAACCCGATCGGACGCGCTCCGGCGTCGCCAAGCGGAATCGACAGTCGCGCGGGCTCGGACGCCGGCGGCAGCTCGAACCACGGCCGCACGCCCGCGTCGGCGTAGAAGCGCAGGATCGGATCGACCTTCCCCGCATCGTTCGGGTAGAGGCCCATGACCATGTTCTGAAAGTCGAGCTCGGGCTCGTCCGGATTCAGGGAGGCCCGCGCGTCGCCGAACCGCTCGACGCGAACGCCAGGGATGTCGCTGCACCACCCCGCGATGAACTCGACCCCAACCGTCTCGAGCCGGCGGACAAGCTCCTCGGTGACGATCTCCATCGGCGCGAGGATATGACCGGCACGCGTACCCTGCACGGCCGTGGCCGTCCGGGGACTCCTGTTCGACTTCGACGGCCTGCTCGTCGACACCGAGACGCCGTCGCTCGCCTCGTGGCAGGAGCTGTACCGGGAGCACGGTCACGAGCTGCCGCTCGAGCAATGGGTGACGCTGGTGGGCACGATCGGCGCGCCTTTCGACCCGTACAGCCACCTGGAGGAGCTCGCAGGGCCGCTCGATCGCGGGGCGTTGCTCGAACGGAGGCGCACCTACGAGCTGTCCCTGACGGACATCGAAGAGCTTCGCCCCGGCGTCCTCGACTACCTCGAGGAAGCGGACCGGCTCGGCCTGAAGAAGGCGATTGTGTCCAGCTCGACCAACGACTGGATCCATCGCCATCTCGCTCGGCTCGAGCGGACGGAGCACTTCGACCTCGTGGTGGCCGCCGACCACGACACGGCCCGCGCGAAGCCGGCGCCGGCGCTGTACCTCGAGGCGCTCGACGGGCTCGGGCTCGCTCCTGACGAGGCGATCGCCTTCGAGGACTCCCCGAACGGGATCAAGGCCGCGAAGGCAGCGGGGATCTTCTGCGTCGCGATTCCGAACAGCGTTACGGTGGCGCTGAGCCTCGAGGAGGCCGACGTCGTGCTCGACTCGCTCGCCGATCTCCCACTGCCGCAGCTGCTCGAGCGCGCCGCCGCTACGGCATGAGGTCGCGAACGGAGCGCCTGCCGCCCGCACCGACTGCGGCGAGGGTGCCCCGCCTGCCCGACCCCGCCACGAGCTTCCGCGCGTACAGCCGCTCGTCGGCCGCGCGGTAGAGC
>JALZOQ010000081.1 GCA_030913835.1 Actinomycetota bacterium
GCGGTGGCTAGCGCTGCTCGAGGTCGGCGATCTCGTCGGCGACGTCCTCACGGGCTTCGCCGCGCTCTATTTCGTCGACGTCGTCGGCACGTCCCCGGCGACCGCGGCCCTCGCGGTCGCGCTGCTCAGCGGGACGAGCCTCGCGGGCGACGCCTTGCTCGTGCTCCTGCTCGCGCGCGGCGTGCGCGGACTCGTCTACCTGCGCTGGAGCGCGGCGGCGCTGCTCGTCGTCGTGCCGGCCTTCCTCCTCGCGCCGGGCCTCGCGAAGCTCGGTCCGCTCGCCCTACTCGGCGTGCTCAGGGCGGGCTGGTACGCGATCCTGAAGGCGCGGCTCTTCTCGGCGCTCCCCGGCCAGAGCGGCGCCGTCTTGTCGCTCTCGAGCCTGAGCGGCCTCCTGGGGAGCCTGCCGCCGCTCCTGATCGGCCTGCTCGCCGAGCGCTTCGGGCTCGGCGCCGCGCTGTGGGTGGTCCTGCTCGCGCCGCTCGCGCTTTTGATCGGCCTTCCTCGCCGTCCCTAGTCTGCGCCGGGGTCGTCCTGCGCGTCCGTGTCGTTCTCCTCTGGATCCGGGACGGGCGATTCGTCGAGCTCGTCGTTTCGGTCGTCCTCGCGGGGGTGCTGAGTATTCTCATCTGTCATGAAGGTCGTCCTACCCGACAGCACCGAGCTTGAACTCGACGACGGCGCGACCGGGCTCGACGCGGCACGCGCGATCGGGCCGAAGCTCGCGGAGCAGGCGGTGCTCGTCCGCGCGAATGGCCAGGTCCAGGACCTGCGCCTGCCGCTCGAGGACGGCCAGCCGATCCAGATCCTGACCACGCGCGACACGGCCGATCCCGACGCGCTCGCCGTGCTCAGGCACTCCTCCGCGCACCTCCTGGCCGAGGCGGTGCGGCGGCTCTATCCGGGCGTGAGGATCGCGATCGGCCCCCCGATCGAGAACGGCTTCTACTACGACTTCGAGTTCCCCGAGCCGCTGCGCGAGGAGGAGCTCGAGCGCATCGAGGCCGAGATCCAGCGCGAGCTCGGCGAGGGCCGCGAATGGACGCGCGAGGAGGTGAGCGCCGAGGAGGCGAAGGCGCGCTTCGAGGCCGAGAACGAGCCGTACAAGATCGAGCTCGTCGACACCGCCGACGGCCCGATCACCTTCTACACGCAGGGCGAGTTCACCGACCTCTGTCGCGGCCCGCACCTCCAGAACTCCGCGCCGATCAAGGCGATCAAGCTCACCGGCCTCGCCGGCGCGTACTGGCGCGGCGACGAGAAGAATCCGCAGCTGACGCGGATCTACGGCACCGCGTTCTACTCCAAGGAGGATCTCGAGGAGCATCTCGAGCGACTGGAGCAGGCGAAGCAGCGCGACCACCGGAAGCTCGGCCCGCAGCTCGACCTCTTCCACTTCAGCGAGCACTCGCCCGGATCGCCGATCTGGCACCCGAAGGGCATGGTGATCTGGCACGAGCTCGAGAAGATCCGCTACCGCGAGAACAAGGCGCGGGGCTACGAGGAGATCAAGACGCCGATCCTCTACGACGCCGAGACGTTCTGGATCTCGGGCCACTTTCCGAAGTACGAGGGCCTGATGTTCAAGGTCGACGTCCGCGGCCAGGAGTGGGCGATCAAATCGATGAACTGCCCAGGCGCGATGCTCCTCTTCGGGAGCCGCCCGCGCAGCTACAAGGAGCTGCCGATGCGGCTCGCGGAGCCGTCGCCGCTGCACCGCGACGAGCTGCCGGGGACGCTCCACGGCCTCCTCCGGGTCCGCATCGTGACCCAGGACGACGCGCACATCTTCTGCACGGACGAGCAGATCCAGGACGAGATCCGCGACGTCGTCGCCTACGCGCGCTACGTCTACGAGCTGTTCGGCATGACCGCCAGCGCGGAGCTGGCGACGCGCCCCGACAACCGGATCGGCACGGACGAGGAATGGGACCGCACCGAGGCGGCGCTCAAGACCGCGCTCGAGCTGAACGAGATCCCGCACACGATCGCGGCAGGTGAGGGCGCGTTTTACGGACCGAAGATCGACCTGTTCATGGACGACGCGCTCGGGCGTAAGTGGCAGATGGGGACGATCCAGCTCGACTCGCAGATGCCTTCGCGCTTCGGGCTCAAGTACGTCGGGCCCGACAACCGCGAGCACGACCTCTACGTCGTCCACCGCGCGCTCTACGGCTCCTTCGAGCGCTTCATCGGGATCCTGATCGAGCACTTCGGCGGCGCGTTCCCGTTCTGGCTCGCCCCCGTCCAGATCCGCTTCGTGCCGGTCTCCGACGACCATGCGCAGCGTGCGGAGGCGATCGCGGAACGGATCCGGGAGGCGGGCTACCGGGTCGAGGTCGACTCGAGCGACGAGACGGTGGGCAAGCGGATCCGCAACGCGCAGGTCGAGAAGATCCCGTTCACGGTCGTCTTCGGAGAGCGCGAGAGCGAGGAATCGCTCGCGGTCCGGGAGCGCGGCGGCGAGCAAACGAACCCGAGCCTGGCGGACTTCCTCGATTCACTTGCTACGCTGGATGCCTGAAAAGCAGGAGCGGACCCGTTCCTCACCTTCCGCCTTACGGTTGGGGGTTCAACCGAGTCGCGAGCGACGAGGATCACGGGCCGCTGCTTGCAGCGGCTTTGTCGGCTAGACGAAAGGATGCTCGCAGCTTGGTGAACGGCCTTTGAGACCACGACGCAGGGGTGGCGGCTTCAGTCGGGAGCCGGAAAGACCCACCGCGCAGGAACGCGTCAACGACGCAATTCGCGCGGCGAACGTCCGCCTCATCGACGAGGACGGAGCGCAGCTCGGGATCAAGACCGCCGACGATGCCCGCCAGTACGCCTACGACAAGAACCTCGACCTGGTCGAGGTGGCTGCCCAGGCGGATCCACCGGTCGCCCGTGTCATGGACTACGGCAAGTACCGCTACGAGCAGGAGCAGAAGGCCAAGCTCGCCCGCAAGCACCAAACGTCGATCAACGTCAAGGAGATCAAGTTCCGTCCGAAGATCGGGATTCACGACTACAACACCAAGAAAGGCCACGTCGAGCGCTTCCTCAAGCAGCGCGCGAAGGTCAAGGTCACCATCATGTTCCGCGGGCGCGAGCAAACGCATCCGGAGCGCGGGCGTGACCTGCTGCTGCGGCTGGCCGAGGAGCTGAAGGAGATCGCGAACGTCGAGTCTCCGCCGCTTCTCGACGGACGCAACATGGTCATGGTGCTCGGCCCCAACAAGAACGCAGGAGTGACGAAAGACGATGCCAAAGCAGAAGACGAACAGCGGAGCGAAGAAGAAGTTCAAGGTGACCGGAACGGGCAAGCTGCTCCGGAGACAGGCGATGCAGAGCCACTACCTCGAGAAGAAGTCGCAGAAGCGTAAGCGCGCCTTCCGCTCCGCCCAGTCCGTCGACGAGAGCAACGTCAAGCAGGTCCTGAAGATGCTGGGGAGGCGCTAGTTGTGCCCCGAGTGAAACGATCCGTCCACGCGCGCAAGAAGCGGCGCAAGGTCCTGGAGCAGGCGAAGGGCTACTGGGGGATCAAGAAGTCCTCCTACAAGTACGCGAAAGAGCAGGTCGAGCATTCGCTCGCGTACGCCTATCGCGACCGGAAGAACCGCAAGCGCGAGTTCCGCCGACTCTGGATCATGCGCATCAACGCGGCCGCGCGGAACGAGGGCCTGTCGTACAACCAGTTCATCGCCGGCTGCCGCGCGGCGGGGGTCGAGCTCGACCGCAAGGTGCTCGCGGAGATCGCGGTGAGCGATCCGGCCGCATTCGGGGCGATCGCCGAGCGCGCGAAGGCCGCGCTGCCTCAGGCTTCCTGATCACCTCGCCCGACAACGAGCGGCTCAAGCTCGTGCGCAAGCTCGCGGACCGGCGGTGGCGCGACAAGCTCGGGCTGTTCGTCGCGGAGGGCGAGGATCTCGTGGAGGCGGCTCGGGGGGCTGGAATCCAGCCGGTCGAGCTGCTCGTGGCCGGCGAGAACGTCGAGGCTGCGCTGCTCGGGGAGGTTTCGGCGCTCGCGCATCCTCCTCGGGTGATCGGGGTCTACCGGCGGGACGACCTTCCCCGCGGCGAGCGCGACGTGACGCTCGCGCTGTGGCACGTGGCCGACCCGGGAAACGTCGGGACGCTCTTGCGCACCGCGGACGCATTTGGCGCGTCGATCGCGCTCTCTCACGGCTGTGCCGATCCCACCGGGCCGAAGGCGGTTCGTGCCTCGATGGGGTCGATCTTTCGCACTCCCCTCACGGAGTTCAAGCTGGACGAACGGAGCGTCGCGCTCGTCTCGCATGGCGGCACCGCATTGGTCGACGCCCAGCTCGCATCCCCGGTCACGTTCGTGCTCGGCGCGGAGCGCGAGGGCCTTCCCGCCGAGATTCTCGCGGCCTGCGGCGACCGCGTGACGATCCCGCTCGCCGACGGCGCGGAGTCGCTGAACGTCGCGACGGCCGGCGCGATTGCGCTGTACCAGACCCGGCGCTAGGAGCCGGACGGTGCCGGAGCACCCGGAAGGTCGACCCTGGGCGCCTCGCGGTCGTGCGAGTCGGCGGCGAGGAACTCACGCGGCTCGAAGTTGCTGAACCACGCGACGTAGGTGGTCGGGATCGTCTGCGTCGCGTTGGCGTACGCCTGGACGCTCAGGTTGTATGCCTGCCGCGCGAACGCGAGCGTGCTCTCGATCGTCTCGAGCCGCTCCTGCAGCTCCTCGAAGCTCTCGTCGCCCTTCAGCTCCGGGTAGGCCTCCGCGTTCGCGAAGAGCCGGCCGAGCGCGCTCGTGAGGACGTTCTCGGCCTGAGCCTGGTCGTGCGGGCCGTGCGCCGCGACCGCTGCGCTCCTGGCCTCGATCACTTCGTCAAGTGTGCCGCGCTCGTGCGCCGCATAGCCCTGGACGACCGCGACGAGATTCGGCACGAGGTCGTGGCGGCGCTGCAGCTGGACGTCCACGTCGGCCCACGTCCCGTCGACGCGGTTGCGCAGCCGCACGAGGCGGTTGTAAACGACGATGCCCCAACCGCAGACGAGTGCGAGCAGGCCGAGGAAGATGACGAACGAGACGAAGTACGTGTCCATGGCGGCGTTGTCGGCCGCTCAGGCGCTCAGCTTGAGCGTTTTGCCACCCAAACGCTGTCCTCGCCGCCTGCGTAGGGCGAGCGATCGAACCAGCCGTAGCACGCCTCGACCTCGAAGCCCGTCGCCTCGAGGAGCTCGTGCCACTCGTAAGCGGCGAGCCAGCTGAGCGCCATCGTCGCTTCGCCGCTTGCTCCGCGCACCGAGAGGGTCAGCGTCTGTGTCTCGAGGTCCCACTCGGCGCGCTCCCAGATCTCGGGCTCGCGCTCGAGCCAGCGGCCGTGCGTGTCCTCGACGTCGGCGGCGCTCGGCGCGAAGACGTCGAAGACGAGCCTGCCGCCTGGGACGAGCAGCTCGCGCGCCGCCCTGAGCGCGCGACGGCGATTGGTGTCGTCGGCCATGTGGAGGAGCGAGCGGAACGGGCAGGTCACGAGGCCGACGCGCTCGGCGACCGGCGGCTCACGGAGGTCGCCGACGCGCAGGTCGACGCGCTCCGTGACCCCGGCAAGCTGCGCGCGCTCGGCGCAGACGGCCAGCATCCCGTGCGAGGAATCGACGCCGATCACGTCGACCCCGGCGGCGGCGGTCGGGATGGCGATTCGTCCCGTGCCGACGCCGAGCTCGACGATCGGGCCCCCGGCCCGGCGGGCCTCGTCGACGTAGAACGCGACGTCCTCGGTGACGCTGCGGCTCCACGGGTCGTAGAGCTCGGCAATCGCGTCGTACGGGCTCGCCTGTGGATCCTTCGTCACGCTTTCGGCACACCTTCTCCGTCCACCGCGGCCATTGTCCCAGGGTCAGACCCCGGGACAGTGTCCGGGCGAGGCATGGCGTCCGGAGCCACACCTGGCT
>JALZOQ010000095.1 GCA_030913835.1 Actinomycetota bacterium
GTGCTGATGGGCCAGTCGCTGAACCTCGTCGAAATCGTCGCCAAGCAGGACGAGACGCTTTGGTTCATCGTGCCGCAGTTCGTCGGCTTCGTGGTCTTCATGCTGGCCGGGATCGCCGAGACCTCGCGGCCGCCGTTCGATCTGCCCGAGGCCGACACGGAGATCGTCGCCGGATACCACACCGAGTACTCCGGCATGCGCTGGGGCCTGTTCCAGATGGCCGAGTACATCAACCTGATCACGATCTCGGCGCTGATCGTGACGCTGTTCTTCGGCGGCTGGCACTTCCCCTGGGTGGACGCGCTCGACCAGCTCGGGCCGCTGTGGTTCCTGCTCAAGCTCTTCGTCCTGCTGTTCGTCTTCATCTGGCTCAGGACGACGCTGCCGCGCCTGCGCTACGACCAGCTGATGAGCTTCGGCTGGAAGATCCTGCTGCCGGTCGCGACGATCAACGCGCTCGTTACGGCCTTCCTGGTGGTGTTGCTGTGAAAAGTGCTGCGCACTTTTCACAGGCCTGGGCTAGTCCCTTCGCTTCGCTCGGGAGACCCGAATGAGTCCTCAACCCTTCGACACGCTGCGTGGGTTTGGCGTCACGTTCAAGCAGATCTTCAACAAGCCGATCACGCAGCAGTACCCGGAGTACAAGCGGCCGGTCTACCCGCGCTTCCGCGGCCGGCACCGGCTGCACCGCCACCAGAACGGGCTGGAGAAGTGCGTCGGCTGCTCGCTCTGCGCGGCGGCCTGTCCCGCGGACTGCATCCGGGTCGTCGCGGCCGAGAACACGCCGGACAACCGCGTCTCGCCCGGCGAGCGCTACGCGCGCATCTACGAGATCAACCTGAGTCGCTGCATCTTCTGCGGCTACTGCGAGATCGCCTGCCCGTTCGACGCGATCACCCTCGGCAACGAGTTCGAGCTCTCGGAGTACTCGCGAGACGATCAGATCTACACGAAGGACATGCTGCTCGCGGAGCCGATCAAGAAGGTTCCGGTCGCCGACCGCGCGCTCTACGACACGCCCATCCCCTACTACAAGAGCCATAGCTAATGGCAGCCCCCTCACGTCGCTGCTGATGGGCAACTTCATCGTCTGGGTGGTCTGGTTCTTCGCGGCCTTCGCGTGCATCGGCAGCGCGGTCGCCGTGATCACGTTCTCGAACCCGTTCTATTCGGCGCTCGCGCTGATCGGGAACCTGGCCGCGCTCGCGGTCCTCTACCTGCTCATCTCAGCCGAGTTCGTCGCGGCCGCGCAGGTGCTGGTCTACGCCGGCGCGGTGATGGTGATGTTCCTGTTCGTGATCGCCTATCTCGGCGGCGAGGAGGAGACGCCGTGGGCGGGCGGGCCGACCTGGCAAACGATCGGTGCGGTCGGGGCCGCCGGCGCGCTGCTGGTCGAGGTAATCGTCGCCGTCGGGCTCAAGACGGGCGACGCGCTGTCGGACGAGGCGATGGTGCGCAGATCCTTCGGCAGCCCCGCGGAGATCGGACGGCTCTTGCTCACCGACCACCTGCTCGCGTTCGAGATCACGTCGATCGTCCTGCTCGTGGCGGCGGTCGGTGGGGTCGTCCTCGGCCACCACGAGAAGGGCCCGCACGACTGGGGCAGCGCGAATCAGGAGCGCACCCAATGATTGCCATCCTCGGACCAGAGCTCGCCTGGTACCTGGCGCTCGCGGCGTTCCTGTTCGCGATCGGCTCGCTCGGCGTCCTCCTGCGGCGGAGCCCGCTGATCATCCTGCTCTCGCTCGAGATCATGCTGAACGGCGCGAACCTCGCGCTGATCGCGTTCGCGCGGGAGCACGGGCAGGGGCGCGGCCAGGTCTTCGCGCTCACCGTCATGGCGGTCGCCGCGTCCGAGGTCGCGGTCGGCCTCGGCCTGATCGTGGCGATGAACCGCCGCAAGCTCCCGCTCGACGTCGACCGGCTCAGATTCCTGCGGGGATGATCGCCGGAGCCTGGATCTGCCTGCTCGCGCCGCTCGCCGGGGCGATCGCGATCACGCTCGCGGGCAACCGCATCTCGCGGGCGGCCGCCGGCGTGCTGGCTACCGGCTCGGTCGCAGTCTCGTTCGCGGGCGCCCTGCTCTCGTTCTTCTCGATGCTCGGTCGGGACGGCGAGCAGCGCTCCGACCTCTCCACGGCTTGGACGTGGCTCGGGGCAGGCGACTTCCAGGCCGGGATGAGCATCCTCGTCGACCCGCTCTCGGTCTTCATGATGCTCGTCGTCAGCGGCGTCGGCGCCCTGATCGTCGGCTATTCGATCGGCTACATGCGCGGCGAGGACGAGGAACGCCGCTTCTTCGCCTACATGGCGCTCTTCGTCTTCTCGATGCTGCTGCTCGTCGAGAGCGGGAACCTCCTGCTGCTACTCGCCGGCTGGGGAATGGTCGGCCTCTGCTCGTACCTGCTGATCGGCTTCAACCAGGAGCGCCCGGCCGCGATCGCGGCGGCCAAGAAGGCGTTCGTGATGAATGCGATCGGCGACGGAACGATCGCGCTTGCGCTCTTCCTGCTGATCCAGCACACGCGGACGCTCGACTACGCGGCGACGTTCGCGCGGATCGAGACGCTCGACAACCGCTGGGTCGTGAACCTGATCGCGCTCGGCCTGCTCGGCGGCGCGGTGGCGAAGTCGGCGCAACTACCGCTCCAGACCTGGCTCCCCGACGCGATGGAGGGGCCGACGCCCGTCAGCGCGCTCATCCACGCGGCAACGATGGTCACGGCGGGCGTGTACCTGATCGTCCGCGTCCACCCGCTGTTCGAGGCCGCGCCGAACGTGCAGGACCTCGCCGCGGGGCTCGGCGCCGCCACCCTCCTCCTCGCCGGGCTGATCGCGCTCGTCCAAACCGACATCAAGCGCGTGATCGCCTATTCGACCATGTCCCAGATCGGCTACATGTTCCTCGGGGCCGGGCTAGGGGCCTACGCGAACGCGATGTTCCACCTGATGACGCACGCGTTCTTCAAGGCGCTGCTCTTCCTTGCTGCGGGCATCGTGATCCACGCGCTCGCGAGCGAGCAGGACATGCGCCGGATGGGCGGGCTCGCGAAGCTGATGCCGTTCACGCGCTGGATGTTCCTGATCGGCTCGCTCGCGCTCGTCGGCCTGATCCCGTTCTCGGGCTTCTTCTCGAAGGACTCGATTCTCGCCTCCGCGCTCGACGCCGGCTGGTACGGCGTCGTGCTGTTCGCGGCGGGAATCGTGGGCACGCTGCTCACCGGCCTCTACACGTTCCGGATGTATTGGATCGTCTTCGGCGGTAGCCCGACGCCGGCCGCGCGCGAGCAGCTCCACGCCCATACAGGGCACGGCGAGGGCCCGCGGACGATGCTCGTGCCGGTCGCGGTGCTCGGGATCGGCGCTCTTGTCGCCGGCTGGATCCAGTTCGCACCGTTCTGGCACCCGATCACGAGCTTCCTGAACGACGTCGCCGAGCCGCTCGTCGAGCCGTCCGGCTGGCACGAGCTCACCGCCAGCGCGCTCGCCATGGGGCTCGGTCTCGTAGGCATGGGGATCGCCTGGATCTATTACGGCGGGAGGCGCGCCGCGGTGCCGCGGGTGGCGGGAGTTCAGCGCCTCCTCGAGCACAAGTTCTACTTCGACGAGGCGTACGACCTCGCGTTCTACCGGCCCGTGTCGGCGCTCGCCCGCTTCCTCATGCGTGAAGTCGAGGCGCCGCTCGTGCATGGCACGACCGCGGAGGTCGGAGACACCGCGCGCTTCGCCGCCCGCCGGCTGAAGCGTGCGCAAACCGGGCTCTTGCGCACCTACATCCTCGCGATGGCCGGCTCGCTGGCCATCCTCGCCGTCGTCTTCGTGGTGGTTAGGTGACCCGCCGCCGATGAGCTGGGTCACCTTCCTGCTGATCTTCCTGCCGCTTGCCGGCGCGCTTTTCGTCTGGGTGCTGCCGCTGCCTCGCGCCGCCGCGGGGGCCTTCGCGCTCCTCGTCTCGCTCACCGAGATCGCACTCTGGATCCTGGCGCTCGTTCGCTTCGACTTCGGCCGCAGCGGCGTTCAGTTCGACCAGCAGCGGACGTGGTTCAGCGATCTGAACGTCTCGTACCACGTCGGCTTCTACGGATTCTCGCTCTGGCTCGTCGGGCTCACGGTCGTCGTGCTCACCGCCGCGATTGCCTACGCGCTGTGGGCCGGACGCGAACGGGCCGGCGCCTACTACGGTCTGATGCTGTTCCTCACCGGCTCGATCGTCGGCGTCTTCACCGCCCAGGACCTCCTGCTCTTCTACGTGTTCTGGGAGGCGATGCTGATCCCGCTCTACGTGCTTGTCGGCGTGTGGGGCGGGACGAACCGCGTACGCGCGACGGTCACGTTCGTCATCTACACGATGGCGGGCTCGCTGCTGATGCTCGCCTCGATCGTCGTCCTCGGACTGTCGCAGGGCACGTTCGACCTCGTCGAGGCCGGCACGAACTCGAGCCCGTGGATCTTCCTCGGCTTCGTCGCCGCCTTTGCGGTCAAGGCACCCCTGTTCCCGCTGCACGGCTGGCTGCCGGACGCGTATCGAGAGTCCTCGCCGGAGGTCGCGGCCGTGCTCTCGGGCGTGGTCTCGAAGGCGGCCGTGTACGGCTTCCTGCGGATCGCGATCGCGAAGTTTCCCGAGCCCGTGCACGACTTCCGCGTGCCGATTCTCGTGCTCGCTTCCGTCGGCCTGGTCTACGGCTCGCTCTGCGCCTTCCGCGCGCCGGACGTGCGCGGCGTGATCGCGTACTCCTCGCTCGCGCAGATGGGCCTGATCACGATCGGGCTCTTTGCCGGCAACGACTTCGGCTACGACGGCGCCGTCCTGCAGATGGTGAACCACGGGCTGATCTCGGCCACGCTCTTCCTGCTCGCGGGGATGATCGAGACGCGGACGGCGACCGGCGACTTCGCCCTCCTGGGCGGGATGGCCCGCGGGCGACCCGCGCTCGCGACGGTGCTGATGACGACGGGCGTGATCGCGCTCGCCGTGCCGCTGTCATCCACCTTCGCCGGGGAGTTCCTGATCCTGACCGGCGCGTTCTTCCAGGCGTGGGGCTGGGCGGTCGTCGGCGCCGCCTCGATCGTGCTGGCCGCGATGTACATGCTGCGGTTGATCACCGGCGTGCTGCACCGCGACGTCGGAGGCGCGGTCGGCCCGGAGGATCGCGACCTGCGCCCGGCGGAGCTCGCGATCGTCGTCCCGCTCGTGGCGTGCCTGCTCGCGCTGTCGGCCTGGCCGGCGGCGATCTCCGAACGTGCTTTCGCCGGGGACGCCGCGAGCAGTGAGGTGACGAGCGACTTCGGCTCCGCCGAGCCTGAGCTCACGGTCACACTCCTGCCGTCGGTGACGCCGTGATCCAACGGCCGCACGTCGACTGGTTCCTGCTCGCGCCGGTGAACGCGTTGCTCGCCGCCTCGGCGATCTGCCTGCTCGGAGCGGTGCTCTTCCCGCGCGAAGCCCGGCGCGCGGCGACGGCTGCGGTCTGCGCCGCCGGATTCGTGACTGCGTTCGCCTTCGCGGTTCTCCTGTTCATCAAGAGCCCAGTCCCGCACCAAGACATCGGCGCCGCCGTGATCCGCGACCGCTGGGGCGCACTCTCGACGATGCTCGTCGCGGGCTCCGGGTTGCTCACCGTGCTGCTCTCGGCCCGCGAGCGGATGAAGAACGACCACATCGGCGAGTACTTCGCGCTGCTCGCGGCTGCCGGCGGAGGAATGGCCTTCCTAGGCATGTCCTTCAACCTGATCACGCTCTTCCTCGCGCTCGAGTGGTTCTCGATCTGCCTCTACGTCCTGTGCGCGATCGGCGAACGGGAGCGTTCGCTCGAGTCCGGGCTCAAGTACCTGATCATCGGGTCGTTCGGCTCGGCGGTCCTGCTCTTCGGGCTCGCGCTCGTGTACGGCGCGACCGGCGAGCTCAACTTCCAGGCGATCGCCGACTCCACGACCGCGAACGGGCTGCGCGACGACGCCCTGCTCGTCGCCGGCCTCGCGATGATCCTGACCGGGCTCGGCTTCAAGGCGTCCGCGGCCCCGTTTCACCAGTGGACGCCCGACGTGTACGAGGGCGCCCCGACGCCCGTGACCGCGTTCATGTCGGCCGCGACGAAGACCGTCGCGCTCGTCCTGATGCTCCGGTTGCTCACGACCGCGTTCCCGCAGGAGGCCCGCCTCTGGACCTACGCGATCGCCGCGATCGCCTGCGCCTCGCTCGCGATCGGGAACATCGCGGCGCTCGTCCAGAACAACGTGAAGCGGATCCTGGCCTACTCGTCCGTGTCGCACGCCGGGTTCATGCTGATCGCCGTGGCCGCGAACAACGCCCTCGGGGCCCGGGCGCTGATGTACTACCTCATCCCCTACTGCGCAATGTCGATCGGCGCCTTCGCGGTGCTCGCGGCACGCGAGCGGGAGCTGCGGAGAGCGGTCACGATCGACAACCTGGGCGGGGTCTACGGCTGGGAGCGGCCGTTCCTGGGCTGGTCGCTCGCGCTGTTCATGTTCGGCTTCATCGGCTTCCCGTTCAGCGGCGCGTTCTGGGGCAAGTTCTACGTCTTCGCCGCCGCCTGGGATCGAAACTGGATCTGGCTGATCATCGTGGGCGTCGCCGCGACAGCGATCAGCCTCTACTACTACCTCGGGATCATCCGCGCGCTGTTCATGCGTCCGACAAGCAACGTCCGGCTCGCGCCGGCAGGAGGCTCGCCGCCGCGCGAATGGCTGCTCCAAAGCTGCGTGCTCCTCTGCGTCGGCGTCACGGTCGGCTCGTTCGTCTTCGTCGGGCCGCTGATCGACGTGGCGAGGCACGCTGCGGCTTCGCTCCCGCTGTAGCGCCGCTACCGGGAGGTGCGAAGCACGAAGCGGAGCGCCGCCAGCTGCGTCCCGACGGCGACAACCGCCTGGCAGGCGTACAGGCACAGCGCGCCCGCGAGCGCCGACGTGCCGAGTGCCGGGACGGTCTCGTCGAGCTGGGCAGGGGAGCGCACCGCGGCGGCAAGCACGATCAGGGCGAGGGCGAGGCTTGCCAGCAGCGTCAGTGCTCGACGCCGCGTTTCTTCGTCCGTGTGCGGCGCCACGTCGGCGAGCGAGCCGAAGAGGCTGAGCATGCTCCCCGCAGCCGCGGGAACCGCTGCGACGACGAGCCAGTACGCGAGCTCATGCTTGCCCCGAGCGTCTGCGAGCAGCGCGACGAGGATGAACGCGGCGGGAAGGACACGAGCCGTCATTGCGGCCCCGATTCGCCGCTCGGTCCGCGGCTCCTGCGTTACGCTCGGCGCACCATTACCGAGGACAAAGGAGAGTCATGCCGGACGTCGCCCTGACCTGGCTCGGCCACGCCGCCTTCCGCATCGACAGCCCCGGCGGCAAGCGCGTCTACGTCGATCCCTTTCTCACCGGGAACCCCAAGTGCCCGGAGGCGGAGCAACGCCCAGAGCGGATCGACATCCTCGCGGTGACGCACGGGCACTCGGACCATGTCGGTGACGCCGTCGCGCTGACCAAGGAGTTCAAGCCGGAGGTGGTGGCGCAGGTCGAGGTGAAGGGCTGGCTGGGCGGCCAGGGAGCCGAGATCGGCGAGCTGCCCGGGATCAACAAGGGGGGCTCGCAGGAGATCGACGGGATCCGGTTCACGCTCACCGACGCGCGTCACTCGTCGAGTGCGGACGACGGCACGTACCTGGGCGAGTCGTGCGGCTACGTGATCCAGTTCGAAAACGGCTTCAAGCTCTACTTCGCCGGGGACACCTGCGTCTTCAGCGATATGCAGCTGATCGGCCGGATCTATCAGCCCGACGTTGCCGTGCTGCCGATCGGGGACTGGTTCACCATGGGCCCTGACGAAGCCGCCGTCGCGCTCGAGCTCCTGGGCGTGCAGCGCTGCGTCCCCTCCCATTACGCAACGTTTCCGCTCCTGACCGGAACGCCCAGCCGCCTCCGGGAGCTCGCGCAGGGCGTCGAGATCCTGGAGCCCGCGCCTGGGGAGACGATCGAGCTTTGATCCGCCGGCGCTGGTTCGGGGCCACCGGACGCCAGGTGCCCGAGCTTGCGATCGAGGGCGACCCGGAGGTTCCACTCGACGAGGCCCTCGTGCTCGACGACGTCGGCGACGAGGAGCGTCTGCGGGCCGAGCACGCCAAGGGCACGCCGATCGTCGTCCAGGCCCGGACTGCCGACGAGGTTCGCTCGGCGCTCGCGAGGCCGGAGGTCGCCTCGGTTGTCGTCCCGGAGTCCGAGCGGGAGCTGCTCGAGCTCGACCTGACGGAGCTCACGTATGGCGCGTGACACTCCGGTCGTCGCGACGTACTCGATCGCGGCGTGCGATCTCGGCGCCGGCGAGTGGGGTGTTGCCACGCAGTCGAAGTTCCTCGCGGTTGGCAGCGTCGTCCCCTGGGCGGAGCCGAACGTCGGCGCGATCGCGACACAGGCGTACGCCAACCCGCGCTACGGGCCTGAAGGCCTCGAGCTCCTGCGAGCAGGTGGATCAGCACAGGAAGTCGTGGCCACCCTCACCGCTGCCGACGATGGCCGCGACCATCGCCAGCTCGGCGTCGTCGACCGGCACGGCGGTGGTGCCACGTTCACGGGCAGCGAGTGCAACGACTGGGCCGGCGGCCGCACGGGCGAGGGGTATGCGGCGCAGGGGAACATCCTCGTCTCAGGCGACACGGTCGACGCGATCGCCCGGACGTTCGAGGGAAACGCCGGCCGTCCCCTGGCCATACGGCTGATCGAGTGCCTCGCTGCCGGGCAAGCGGCAGGAGGCGACAGCCGCGGCCAGCAGTCTGCGGCGCTGCTCGTCGTGGCCAAGAACGGCGGCTACGGCGCCCTGTCGGACGTCCTCGTGGACCTGCGCGTGGACGACCACGAGCGGCCCATCCCCGAGCTCGAGCGGCTCTACGGGCTGCACCAGGCGATCTTCGGCAAGACTCCCGCGGACGAGTGGCTCGCCGTCGACGATGTGCTCGGGGCCGAGATCGGCGAGCGGTTGGCGGGGCTCGGCTACGACGGCGAGCTGGGCGACGCGTTCTTCCGCTGGGCGGGGACCGAGAACCTCGAGGAGAGGATTGACGGGGTCGAGCGAATCGATCCGGTCGTGCTCGAGGAGCTCAGGAGGCAGTCGGGGTAGCCCTCCCAGTCCGCGCGACGACGGAAGCGAAGACCTCGTCGATCAGCGGGTCGAACGCGGCCGGCAGCCGGCCCTGCTCGTCCGCGAACTCCTTCAGCGAGACGAGATAGCCCTTGAGCTCGGAAGCCTCCTCGCTGTCGCCGGCGGTCTCGACCAGGGCTTCGAGCGTCGCGTAGTCGACGCTCGACCGGCTCAGGCGGGCAAGCTCGGCCGGAGGCGCGTCTGGATCAAGCTCGCGCTTTCGCGCCTCGAACGCAGCGACGGCGACAGCCAGCTGCCCTTCGCGCTCGGCGAGCGCGGCCGACCTCTGGACGAGCTCGGAAAAGGAGTCGTTGCGCCGGCGATACGTCTCCTCCACCTCTTCGCGGCGGACCTCGAGCTCCGCAACGTCCGCTGCGTGACGCCGCCGGCCCTGTTGCAAGTCCAGCTCTCTCGCGTGAACGTCCGCGGTCGTTCGAGCGAGCTCCTTCAGCTTGGCCTGGATCTCCGCCTCGCGACGGTCAATCGTGTCGGCGTGCTCGGAGACGAACTGCGCGCTTCGGGCGTGCTCGGCCTCGGCTTCGCTTCTCAGCTCAACGACCTCCTCGCGCTCGGCGTCGAGGAAGCCGCGGCGCTCGTCCAGGTCTCGTGCGCGGGCGACGAGGTTGAGCTCCTCCTGCTCGAGCGACGAGACCTCGTGGCTGTGTCGCTCGTCCGCGTCGGCAACCTCCTGCTCGCGCGCGGCCAGCGCTGCCCAGCGGGCGCTGAGATCTTCTTCGAGCTCCGCGATGGCGTTGGCGCGTCGAGAGACGTCGCTCGCCTCGGCGCGCTCGGCCTCCTCTAGCTCCAACTCATGGCGACGCGCTTCGAGCTCTAGGCGCTCCTGAGCCAGCGCTCGCTTCTGCTCGGCGAAGGACCCGGTGATCGCAGCCAACTCGGCCTCGAGGCGTTGCAGGCCCTGCTCCTGCACGGAGAGCTGGATCTCGCGCTGGGCGACGCGGTCCTCCCGCTGGGTCAGTGCTGCCTGACCCTGCGTGAGCCTGCGCTCGGCCTCCGCGTGCGCCCCACGCGCCGCCTCGGCACGGCTGACCTCCTCGACGAGCGCGCGATGCGTCCCCTCCAGCTCCCGGACGGCTTCCGTCGCCTTCTCAGCGTCTCGCAACGCGCGGTCGCGCTTGCGCTCGGCCCCCTCGACCTCGTCGAGCGTCGTCTCGATCGCCACCCGCTGCCTGGCCAGCCTCTCGGCGAGGCGATCGAGCTCATTGTGGCGCTCCCGGACGCTGCTTTCGCGAGCCTGCAGCTCGGCTAAGCGCGCAGCGGCGTCCTCGCGCTGCCGCGAGACGTCCTGCTCGACGCGTTCGAGCTCGGCGGAGCGGGCGGCGATCTCCGCCTCGCGCACGGCGAGCGCCGCAAGCTTCTCGGTCGCCCGCGCGTCGGCGGCTACCAGCTTCTCGCGAGACGCGTTCGTGAGGCCGCGCTCTTCGGCCAGCCTCTGACGAGCAGTCTCCAGCCCCTCACCGAGGCGCTCGAGCTCGGCGCTCTGCTCGGCGATCAGGATGCTTTCGGCCCGGCGGCGCGCCTCCTCGCGGTCGAGTTCCTCCCGCTGGGCGGCGATTTCCTCACCGCGGCGGTCGAGCTCGGCCGCCCGAGCCGCAAAGAGCTCCGCGCGCCGGCTCGGCTCGAGCTCGTCCGCACGACCTTCGTCCTCGGAAGCCATCTCAGCTGGGAACCCTTTGCTGCGCACGAAAGATCTCCTGCTGGAAGTAGGTCAACGGTCTCCCGGCAAGCGGATACCCTCGGCCCGGGCGCGGAGTGCCGGCACGGGATCGGCGTGCGGTTGCGCGACGAGCATGACGGCGCCGTAGCCCTCGCCCGCGAGCGAGTCGACGAGGAGCTGGAGCCCGAGCGCCAGGGCGAAAGCCTTGTGCGCCTGCTCACCGCCGAAGGGAACCAGGTCGTCCTCCTTGGCGTCGCCCGCGATCACGTCACCCCACGTGACCTGGCCCATCGACACGTCCACGACGACCGGCGGGCCGTCAGAGCTCGGGATCCCGATGGCCAGCGGGTTCGTGCCGGCAAGCTTCGGGCCGCCGCCTGGGTGGCCGAGGCGGGCCGGCGAGGTTGCCGTGAGCGCAGCGA
>JALZOQ010000100.1 GCA_030913835.1 Actinomycetota bacterium
TCGTCGTGCACCCAGCGGCGCCCGACGTACAGCGGCTGCTCGACCGCCTCGAAGGCGAGCCGGCCGAAGCAGAGGCCCCGCTCGGCGTCGGAGAGGGTTCGCAGCCTCCGCGCGCTCCACGCGTCGAGCGCGGCCTGCGCGACCTCACCGTGGGCGGCGTCGCCGGCGCGCGCGACCACCTCGGCCATGCGGTCGAGCCACTCGTAGGCGCGGTCGACATAGGCCTGCTCGGCGGGCAGATCGGGATGGCTCATCGCCGTGAAACGCTAGCCGCGGCTGAAGACCAAGCCGCGGAGCCGCGAGCGCTCCGCCGGCAGGTAGAAGCCGAGCGCGGCGAGGACGAGCGGATAGGCGGCCACCAGCGCGAGCGCGAGAGGCAGCGAGACGTCGAGCGCCTTGCCGACCAGCGTCAGGCCGACCGCAGCGCCGACCACCGTGACCACCCGGCGCCATTGGTACGGCACGCGGTAGACGCGCTGCGAGTTCACGGTCATCCCGACGAACATCAGCGAGAACGCCGCAACGGTGGCGATGGCCGCGCCGAGCATCCCGTACGGCGGGATCAGGATCAGGTTGAGCGCCACGTTCAGCGCGGCCGCCGCTCCCGTCACGATCCAGTTGAACTGCGTCCGCCTCGCCCGCCCGACGCCGATTGCCATCACGATGTAGCCGGCGAACGCGACCGCGGCGAACGCGAGCTCCGGGACGACGCGCGCCGCCGGCCAGAAGTCGCGGTTCGTCGGCGCGAGCACCTGCACGATCCACGGGGCGAACAGCGAGAGTGCGAGCGCGATCCACGAGCAGATGAACAAGAGGTACGTCAGCACGTAGCCGAACGTCCCTCGCGCCTCCTCGTCGTCCTCGATCGAGTATGCGAAGGCAGGCCAGGCGGTGCGGAACGCAGTCAGCAAGAGCACCATCGCCGACGCGATCCGCACGGCCAGCGAGTAGCGGCCGACCTCCTGGACGTCCGCGAGCTTGACGAGGAAGAACCGGTCGCTGAAGTTCGTCGCCCAGAGCGCCAGCGCCGACGGGACGAGCGGCCAGCCGAAGCGGTTCATCCGCCCCAGCAGCTCGCGGTCGAACTGGAGGCCGAGCTGCTCGCGGCGGTAGCCCAGGAGCGCCAGGTAGACGACGAGCGTCCCCGTGAAGTTGCCGACGATCACGCCGAGCGGCCCCTGATCGAGGGCGACAACGAGGAACACCGTCGCAGCGACCGTGACGAGGATGTTCGCGAGGCTCGCGATCACGAACGCCGTCGAGCGCTCCTCCACGCGGAAGAGCGCCGTCAGCTGCTCGTAGTTCATCTGTGCCCAGAGCCCCACCGACGCCGCGCGCACGAGGTCGGCGGAGCCGGCGTCGCCGAACAGGGCGCTGGAAATCTGCGGCGCGAGCGCGAAACCGGCGACGAGCCCGGCAGTCGCGGTTGCCATCGTGAACCAGAAGGACGTCCGCAGGACGAGGCGGCGCGCCTCCGGCTCGGGCGAGTCGAAGTAGAAGCGGAAGAACGCGCTCGAGATCCCCGCTCGCAGGACGATCGAGAGCACGATCGAGCCGGCGACGAGCGTTTCGATCTTCCCGTAGTCGCCGGTGCCGAGGTAGCGGGTGTAGAGCGGGATCAGCGCGACGGCCAGGAGCCGCGAGACGATCCCGCCGAGCCCGTAGATCGCGGAATGCCGCGCTAAGCGCTTCAGTTGCCCGGGCACGGGCTTACGCCGACTCGGCGTCGTGCTCGCCGACGGCGCGCATCAGGCGGGTCTCGGCACGCTCGATCAGCCGCGCCGGGCTCGGGTTGAGCGCGGCGCGCTGCGGTGAGTCGTAGTACGCGCGGTCGGCGGCCGCGAAGTCCCCGGGCCCGCCGTACGAGATCACCCAGACGAACAGGTCATCTGCGGGGACCTGCCAGGCGCCGACGACTTCGAACCCGAAGCTGCGGCGCAGAGGAACGACCAGCCGCCGCCATTCCTCCGCGAACTGCGGCAAGCGCCCGGACTCGATCGTGTACGTGCGGAGCTGGTACTCCACGCGCCTCCTTTCGGCGAGCAGCGTAGATGTCCCGCCTCCCTAGAGCGCTGTGTAGATCGCGAGCAGGCGGTCGGCCACCTGGTCGATGTTGTGAACCCGCTCGACGTACGCGCGACTCGCCGCTCCGACCCGGCGCCGTTCCTCAGCCGAGTCGACGAGTGGGCGCAGGTCCTCGGAGAGCGTCTCTTTCGTCGTGCGCACGATCGGCACGGGAACGCCGAAGGCCTCCTCGGTCCGGCGGACGGCCTCGTCGTGAAGGAAGGTCAGCACCGGCTTGCCGAGTGCCATCGCCTCGATCGCGAACAGGCCGTACCAGCCGGCGTTGAGCTGGTCGACGACGATGTCCGCCGCGCGGTAGCGCTCCCGCGCCTCGACGTGGTGGAGTCCTTCCACGAGCTCGAGGTCGACCGGAAGCTGCTCGCAGGCGGCGATCACGTGCTCGGTGCCCTTGCGCCCACGGCTCGAGGGCGCGTGCACGACGAGCGGGCGCGCCCGTTCGGACGGCGGCGCGGGCTCGAAGGAGCGCAGGTCGATCCCGGGCGGCACGACGAGGGCGTCAGGCACCCAGCGCGCCGCGTCGTAGGAGCCGACGATGCGCGCGCCGGCGCGGGCCGCGTACGCGAGCTCGGCGGGCGTCTTGCCGCGGATGTCCGAGCCCAGGAAGTGGTACACGGAGCGCTTCGCTGCGGCGCGCAAAAGCGCGAATTGCAGGGATTTCGGCACGAGCGTAAGCCCGAAGTAGAAATGGAAGACGTCCGTGCGGGGGAGGAATCGCGCGAACGCCCGCCACTGGCGGAGCTGCCGCGCGGCGAGGCCGCGCCCACCGAGCCCGAGGTCGATATCGGCTTCGGGGTGCAGCTTGTAGCGCTCGAAGACGAGGAGCTTCGCGTCGACGCCCTTCCGCCGTAAGGCTTGAACGGTCTGCCAAGGCACGCCGGCCGTGTTGACCGGGCAGTGGAGGACGCTCAGTCCCACTCGACCTGGTCGAAGTACCTCAGCGCTTGCCGACCAGGGCGTACGCGCGCCTGCAGCGCGGGCAGCTCGTCGTCCGGCAGCTCGCCGAGCGCGCGCTTGACGCCGAGGTAGGGGAGGTTCAGGTCTTCCTGGTAGACGATCGTCGAGATCTGCGGGTTGATCTCGATCGCGTGCTCGCCGACGAGCTGGATGTTGAAGAAGTGGTCGATGCCCAGCTCGGCCACGATCTTCTGCGCCGTGTCCATCAGAGCCGGGTCTTGCAGCGTTTCGAAGAACATCGCGAGACCCGCGCGCATCGCCTCGCGGGTCTTCGGGTGGCCGAGCAGGATGCGGCCCCGCTCGGCGAAGCCGTCGATCGTCCGCTCGCCGCCCGTCGCAAGCTCCATCACCAGCAGGTCGGGCCCGCCCTCCTCCGGCAGCAGCTCGACCGCCTCCTCGAGCCGCATCGCGACCGAGCCGGGCCGCTCGTGCAGCAGCTGGTGCGCGCGATCGACAGTCGGGTCGAGAACCCGGAAACCCCGCGAGCCCGAGCTGAACACCGGCTTGAAGCACACCGCGCGCTCGGGGTAGCCGAGCTCCTCCGCTGCGGCGGCGACCTCTCGCGCACCGTTCACCCGGCGGAAGTCCGGCGCGCGCACGCCGAGCCGGTGCAGGAGGGCGTACGTCTCGGCCTTGTCGTTCGAGCGGTGGATCGTGTCGGGGCTCGACACGAGGACCGCGATCCCCTCGAAGCGCTCCTTCGCCTCGGCGAGGCCGAGCAGATCGAACGACGACTGCGGCAGGACGGCGTCGACGCCCTCGCTGCGGGCGATCTCGAGAACTGCGTCCGCGAAGCCCGGGTCCGAGCCGGCTGGGACGACGTGAAACGCGTCCGCATTGTGCCGCCCGATGGCGCGCTCGGACATGTCCGTCCCCACGAGCCGCACGTCCCGCTCTCCGTTCTCGCGCAGCGCGCGCAGGAGCGCCGCCGTGCCCGGGGCTCCCGAGGCGGTGACGAGAATCGCGATCGGTCTCAGCATCGGTTGGGATGCCTCTTCCCGAAATCTGCGGAGCGCAGCGAAGGCACAAACCAGCCACCCGGAAAATGCGCAGCATTTTTTGGGTTGATCATGTGAGGTCGATCCGGTCCTCCGCAAGCTGGCGCAGACGCGATTCGCGCTCGGCGTCCAGCATCGCCTCCATCGTCTCGCGCATCGTTCTGCCCGGGAAGGCCCAGATCTCCGGGTGGATCAGCAGCTGAAGCCACTCGAACGCACCCGCTGCGAGCTCCTCGTGGGGACACCCGTTCCGCCAGCTCTGGTTCGAGTCCGACCGGTAGCACTCGGGGCGGAAGAACGGGGGCGCCATCACGTTCTGCGCCCCCTCGATCGGCTGCGACATGTATTCCGGATCGGGGTTGTGCCAGGCGATCACCGGCTCGAAGCGGTCGTCGAGCTCGTCGCGCGGGAAGACGGCGTGCAGGCCGACGTGGTGCCCGAGCTCGCGCAGGCGCTCGAGCGCGCGACGGCCCGCGGTTGAAGCGAGGTTGTAGAAGACCGACTCGGTCATCAAGAAGTACGTCGCCCGCGCTCCGGCCTGCGCCTCGAGCTCCGCCGTCGCGAGCGCGGCCTCCAGCGAGAGATCGACGTCGTGCCGCAGGAAGAGGTCATCCGGCAGCGGGTCGTGATCGAAGACCTCGAAGCGGTAGCCGCCCGTGCGTGCCGCCTCGAGCAGCTCGCCGTAGTGCTCGAGGGAGAAGTCGCAGGTCATCGCTCGCCGAGCACCCAGTGGAACGTTGCCTCGCCTTCGGGCTCTCGCATCTCGACGACCTCGTCGAGCAGCAGCGTGAAGCCGGCCAGGCCGAGCAGCCGGCGGTTCGTCTCCGCCGGCCACCCTGAGAAATACATCGTCGTGCCGAGCCACTCCCCGGTCCAGCCGGGCGTGTCGTTCGAACCGAGCGCGGTGAGGAAGAGGCCGCCCGGCACGAGCCAGCCGTGGATTCGGTCGAGCAATCCCGGCAAGAGGTCTCTCGGGACGTGGTTGAACGAGTAGAAGGCTGCGACCGCCTCGAACGAGCCCGGCGGCAGCTCGAGCTCGGTCATGTCCGCCTGGACGAACTCGGCGTCGGGCACGTTCGCCCGCGCCCGCGCGACCTGCTCGGTCGAGATGTCGACGCCCGTGACGCGGAACCGCTCCGCAAGCGCCTGCGTGTCCGGCCCGCCGCCGCCGCAGCCGAGCTCGAGCACGCGCGCTCCCTCGGGCAGGCGCGCGAGCAACTCGCCGCGGAATCGCGCCCGGGGATCGTCCTCGATCTCGGTCGCCCAGGCCGCGAACCGATCCGCGATCTCGTCGTAGCCCCGCGCTACGGTCTGCGTGCGCGGATCGCTCACGCGACCTCCACGTCGAGGAGCCGCGCGGCCGCCTCCGCGCGCTCGAGCGCCAGCAGGTTGGTGTCTCCGGTCGCGATCACGTAGCCGCGCCGGTCGCCGTCGAGTCGCACGGGACGGATCGTCTCACCCTCCTGCAGGAACACGTCCGCCTGAACGACTCCCGGGAAAGCCAGCACCTTGTCGAGCGTCCCCACGCTGCGAACAGTGCCCGTCGGGAGCGGCCCGGGCTCGGCCGTGAGGAAGCGAATGGCGAGCGGCTGCTTGAAGCGCGGGTAGACCAGCTCGTCCGGGATCTGGTCGCCGAGCGCCTGTCGCAGCGCGACCTCGACGAGATCGACGCCCACCGCATGCCGCGCGAGGTCGGCCATCTGGCCGCCGGGAATACGCGCGGCAACCTCTACGACCGTGACCTCGCCCGCGTCGGAGACGATCAGCTGCGGGAACGCGATCCCGTCCTCGAGCCCGAGCGCGTGCACGGCCGCGACCGCAACTCGCTCCGCCTCCTCGAGCGCGTGGCCGTAGATCGTCGCGGGGTACACGTGGATCCACCCGACACCGAAGCCGATCCCCGGGGGCCGCAGCCGGTCCGACAGCGTCAGCGGGATCGCCTCGCCGTTCCGCGCGATCACGAGCCCGTTCAGCTCCAGGCCTTCCTGGAAGCGCTCGACGATCGCCTCGCCGGTCGGTGACTCGGCGACCGCGGCGTGCAGGTGGGCGTCGAGGTCGTCGATCGAGTCGAGCCGGAAGACGCCGCGCTGGCCGCCCGAGTCGGCCGGCTTCAGCACCGACGGGAAGCCGACCGTCTCGGCCGCGAGCCGTCCTTCGGCGAGGGTTCGCGCCGCGGCGAAGAGCGGTTGCGGGACGCCCATCTCGGCAAGCCGGCGGCGCATCGCGACCTTGTGCGTCATCAGGTGCGCGGTCTCGGTGCCGATGCCCGGCAGCCCGAGCGCCTCGGCGACCGCGGCCACGACCGGCACCGCGCGGTCCGCCGAGACGGTCAGCACCCCGTCCACGGCGTTCCGCCGCGCGACCTCGGTCACCGCTTCCGCATCCGCGAAATCGACCACCTCCGCGACATCCGCCTCGGCGAGTCCCGGCGCATCCGGGTTCCGGTCGACCCCGACCACGCGGAGGCCGAGCTCCCGCGCGCGCAGGATCGCGCGGCGCTGGTGGCGTCCAGCCCCGACGAAGAGCACCGTCCTCACAGCGGAGGCGATGCTAGTGGCTAGCGCACGCCGACCGGGATTGGAAAGAGGAAGCGGACGCGTTCCCAGCGGGCGATCTGGCAGCCGTTCGTGCGCGAGAACCTCGCCCAGACGCGCTTGCCGCCGTACGTTCCGACGACGATCGCCTCTTGCGGCCCGCCGTAGATCTCCGTGCAGGCCATGTCGCCGGGAACGGGGGCGAAAGGCCTGGCGATCCGCGCCAGTCGAGCGCAGGCCCGGGCCGGTTGCGGCAGGGTTCCCCCGGCGGGTGAGCATCGCAGCGTGTAGCGCTTGAACACGCCCGGCTTGCCACCGTCCGGCATGGCCTTGATCGTCAGGCTCGTGCCGCCGCCGGCAGCCGCGCCGCTCGCAACCGCGAGCGTGGCTGCGAGCACGACCGATGCGACGCGAACCCGCATGGGGACACGGTAGCGGCCACGGTTAGACTCGGCGCGTGTCCCTTTCCGGGAAACGCATCCTGATCACCGGCGGCGCCGGGTTCATCGGCACGACGCTTGCGCGCCGGCTCGCCGACGAGAACGAGATCGTCGCGGTGGACAACCTGCACCGCGACGCCTTGACCGGGACCGAGCTCGCCGAGCATCCGAACCTGACCTTCCACCAGGGCGACGTCCTCGACGCCGAGCTGATGCACGAGCTCGCTCAGGGCGTCACGCACATCGTCCACTGCGCGGCCATCGCCGGGGTCGACACGGTGCGCGAGAGCCCCGTGCGCACGATGCGGGTCAACCTGGTCGGCACCTACAACGTCCTCGAGGCCGCCGTCGCGACCTTGCCGACGCTGGAGCGCCTGGTCGATTTCTCCACCAGCGAAGTGTTCGGCACACACGCGTTCAACGTCCAGGAGGGGCAGGTCTCGACGATCGGCTCGGTGGGCGAGGCGCGCTGGACCTACGCGGTCTCGAAGCTCGCCGGCGAGCACATGGCGCACGCCTACCACGACGAGCTCGGGCTGCCCACGGTGACCGTCCACCCGTTCAACGTCTTCGGGCCGGGCCAGATCGGCGGCGGAGCGATCCGCGCCTTCATCGAGGCGGCGCTCGCGGGACGCGACCTGACGATCCACGGGGACGGCTCCCAGATCCGTGCCTGGTGCTACGTCGACGACATGGTCGAAGCGACGCTCCTGTGCCTCGAGCACCCCGGCGCGGTCGGGCACACGTTCAACGTCGGCAACCCGCGCGCGACCGTGACGATCTACGACCTCGCGCAGCGGATCAAGCGGCTGACGGGATCTGGCGGCGAAATCGTGTTCCAGCCGCTCCATTACGCCGACGTCGAGCTGCGGATCCCGAACGTCGCGAAGGCTCGCGAGGTGCTCGGCTTCGACGCGAAGGTCGACCTCGACGAGGGCCTGGCGCGGACGATCGCTTGGTACAGGACACGGACGCTCGCATCCGCTTAGCGCTTCCCGACGTCGGCGCGGAGGAGCTCGCCGCGGTCCAGGAGGTGCTCGAGTCGGGCCAGCTCACAATGGGCCCGAAGGTGGCCGAGCTGGAGGAGCTGCTCGCGGCGGCCTGCGGCGTCGAGCATGCGGTGGTGGTCTCGTCGGGGACGGCGGCGCTGCACCTGGCGGTGCTGGCGCTCGGGTTGGAGGACGGCGACGAGGTGCTCGTTCCGGCCTACACGTTCCCCGCGACCGCGAACGTCGTGGGGCTCGCCGGCGCGAAGCCCGTGCTCGTCGACGTCGATCCGCGGACGCTGAATCTCGATCCGGCCAAGGTCTACGAGGCCGTCACGCCGCGCACGCGCGCGGTGCTCGCCGTGCACCTATTCGGGCGGCCGCTCGACTGGGACGAGCTGCAGAACGCTGTGCCGCCGGACGTGCGGCTGCTCGAGGACGCGGCCGGCGCGCTCGGCGCGCGCTGGCGGGGGATGCCCTGCGGCGGCCTGGGCGAGCTGGGCTGTCTCTCCTTCCACCCACGCAAGATCGTCACCACCGGCGAGGGCGGTGCGGTCACCACGTCGAGCGACGAGCTCGCCGACGCGATCCGGCGCATGCGCCACCACGGGATCGAGCCGCGCGGAGACTTCGAGCTCGCCGAGCCGGGGCTCAACTACCGGCTCTCGGACATCCTCTGTGCGGTCGGGATCCCGCAAATGCGGCGCCTCAAGGAGCTCTTGGCGGCTCGACGCTCGGTCGCGGAGCGGTACTCGGAGCGATTGCACGAGGTCGAAGGCGTCGATCTGCCAGCCGCGGACAAGGGAGACACACACGGCTGGCAGGCCTACGTCGTCCTGCTCGACCGCGCGCAAGAGGCGATTCCCGCCCTGCGCGAGCAGGGGATCGAGGCGCAGGTGGGCACGTATGCGCTCCACCGCCTCGCTGCGTATCGCGACCAGGGCGAGTTCGCGGGCGCCTCTGCCGCCTTCGATCGGGCGATGGCGCTGCCGTTCCACACGCAGCTCACCGACGAGGACCTGGATCGCGTGGTCGCGGCGCTCGCCGCTTTCGCTTGACAGTGCAGTAAGCATTCACTAACTTAGGCGCCGTGAGCACGACCAGCACACGCAGGACCGCCGACGAACGGCGCGAGGAGATCCTCGACGCCGCGATGGAGGAGTTCGCCCTGCGCGGGCTCGACGGCGGGTCGACCGAGGCGATCGCTCGCCTCGCCGGCATCTCCCAGCCCTACGTCTTCCGGCTCTTCGGAACGAAGAAGGAGCTCTTCAAGGCGTCGATCGCGCGCTGCTTCCGCGAAACACTCGACATCTTCCAGCGCGCCGCCGAAGGGAAGCGGGGAGAAGAGGCGCTGCAGGCGATCGGCGATGCCTACACCGAGCTTATGAGCGATCGGATCAGGCTTCAGGCCCAGTTGCAGGCCTACGCGGCCTGCAACGATCCCGAGGTCTGCGAGGTCGTGCGGGCCGGCTACGGGGATCTGGTCGCCTACGTCGAGCGCGTCTCCGGCGTAGGGCCGGAGGAGATCAGCCGGTTTTTCGCGGCGGGGATGCTGCTGAATGTCGTCGCCGCGATGGACCTCCAGCACTCCGGCGAGGAGTGGGCGGCGCGGCTGATCGCAGGCTGCACGAAGGGCTAGTAGCTCTTTTTTTTCCGGTCGAAGTTAGTGACTACTCACCATCAAATGGCCGGTTTACCGCACCAAGCGGCGCTGGCTGCCCGCATTGGCGCTTGGCCTGCAACGCGCGACGCTGTGCGCAGGAAACGAGAAGGGAGAAACCCGAAATGACTACAAAGACGAAAACGCTCTGGACGTTCGCGCTCACCGCCGTGGGTGTGTTCATGGTCACGCTGGACAACCTCGTCGTGACCACCGCTCTGCCGGTGATCCGGAAAGACCTGAACGCGAGCATCGAGAGCCTCGAATGGACGGTGAACGCCTACACGCTCACCTTCGCCGTCCTGCTGTTG
Source organism: Actinomycetota bacterium (assembly GCA_030913835.1). Taxonomy (GTDB): domain Bacteria; phylum Actinomycetota; class Thermoleophilia; order Gaiellales; family Gaiellaceae; genus UBA5186. The sequence goes on from JALZOQ010000100.1 coordinate 9,969, forward strand.
ACCGGCGCCGCCCTCGGTGACCGGTTCGGCCGCCGGCGCATGTTCGCCGTTGGGCTCGGCGTCTTCACGGTCGGCTCGATCGCCGCGGCGCTCGCCCCGACCGCCGAGGCGCTGATCGCTGCGCGGGCGCTGCAGGGTGTCGGCGGCGCGATCGTGACTCCGCTCACGCTGACGATCCTGAGCGCTGGAGTCCCGAAGGAGAAGCGCGGCGTCTTCATCGGCGCGTGGAGCGGAATCGCCGGCCTCGCGGTCGCGTTCGGTCCACTCGTCGGCGGCGCCGTCGTCCAGGGGATCTCGTGGCAGTGGATCTTCTGGCTGAACGTCCCCATCGGCATCGTCATGATCCCGCTCGTCCTCACGCGCCTGCAGGAGTCTCGCGGGCCGGCCGACCGGCTGGATCTTGGAGGTCTCGCCCTCGCGAGCGGAGGGCTGCTCGGGATCGTGTGGGGTCTCGTTCGCGGTCACGGCCAGGGGTGGGCGAGCCCGGAGATCGTCGGCTCGCTCACCGCGGGCGCGATCGTGCTCGCTCTGTTCGTCCTCTGGGAGCTCCGGGTTTCGAACCCCATGCTGCCGATGCGCTTCTTCCGCAACCGCGCCTTCGCACTCGCGAACGTCGCCTCGCTGCTGATGTTCTTCGGCATGTTCGGCTCGATCTTCCTGCTCTCGCAGTTCTTCCAGACCGTGCAGGGCTACTCGCCGCTCGGCTCGGGTCTGCGGATCCTGCCGTGGACGATCATGCCGATGTTCGTCGCCCCGATCGCAGGTGCGCTCTCCGACCGGATCGGCGGCGCGCGCCTGATGGGCGTCGGACTCGTGCTGCAGGCGGCGGGCCTCGCCTGGATTGCGGCGGTCTCGACCGCGACGGTTCCGTACCTGCAGCTCGTCGGCCCGTTCGTGATCTCCGGGATCGGCATGGCGCTCTTCTGGGCGCCGGTGGCGAACGTCGTCCTCTCGGCCGTCCGGCCGGAAGAGGAGGGCCAGGCCTCCGGGAGCCAGAACGCGATCCGCGAGCTCGGCGGCGTGTTCGGCGTCGCGGTCCTGGCTTCGGTGTGGTCGCACTACGGGAGCTACGAGTCCGGGCCGTCGTTCGTGCACGGGATGACGCCGGCGCTCTGGATCGGCGCGGTGCTCGTTGGCGCCGGCGCGATCGCCGCGTTCGCGATCACGTCGCGCAAGCGCGCGAACGAGGCATCGGTGTTCGTCGAGCTGCCCGAAGCGGCCTAGCCGGACACTTTCGCGGACATGG
>JALZOQ010000125.1 GCA_030913835.1 Actinomycetota bacterium
CGTGGGCCGTTCATCCCCGAGCTCCTCGGCTGGGAGGACGACGGCGTCGCGCCCTTGCTCGTCCTGCCGGATCTCGGCGACTGCTTCCTCGCGCCGCCGTGGACGAACGACCGGATTGACGCCGTCCGCGCGAGCTTGGAGCAGCTACGCCGAACTGCCGCCCCGGCGCTTCCTTCGGTCGAGCGCTTCGCCGAGATGCGGACGTGCTGGGACGCTGTGGAAGCCGAACCGGAGCCGTTCCTCTCGCTCCGGCTGGTCTCTGCGAGCTGGCTCGACGCCAACGTTTCAGCGCTCCATAAGGCTGCGCACACGGCCCCGACCGAGGGCGAGGACGTCGTCCACTTCGACGTGCGCAGCGACAACATCGCGTTCGTGGACGGAAGTGCGGTTTTCGTCGACTGGAACTGGGCCTCGCGCGGAAACGCTGCGCTTGACCTCGTCGCCTGGCTCCCCTCGCTGCGGGCGGAGGGCGGGCCGGAGCCGGACACCTTGTACAGCGGCGCGCCGGAGCTGATCGCGCTCGTCGCCGGAGTGTGGGCCTCGAGCGCGGGCCTGCCCCCGCCGCCGACATCCGACGAGCGCCTGCGGGAGACGCAGCTGGCGCAGCTCTGCGTTGCCCTGCCGTGGGCGTGTCGCGCGCTCGGCTTGCCCCAACCGGACGGCGGCTAGGCTCGCGGCATGGCGTCGCTCCGCGAGCGGCTGGCTCGAAAGCCGCCGGGCTACCGGTTCACGATCGGGCGGATCCTCGCGATCTACGCGGGGCTGATGGTGACGCTGCTGCTCGCGGCGCTCGACCAGACCATCGTCGCCACCGCGCTGCCGCGCATCGTCTCCGACCTCGGCGGGATCACGCAGTACTCCTGGGTCTTCACGGCCTACCTGCTCACGTCGACGATCACCATTCCGCTGTACGGGAAGCTCGGCGACGTCTGGGGACGCAAGTACCTGTTCGTGTTCGCGATCGTCGTCTTCCTGATCGGCTCGGCTCTCTGCGGGCTCGCGCGCGGGATGACTGAGCTGGTGATCTTCCGCGCCATCCAGGGGATCGGAGCCGGCGGCATCTTCCCGCTTTCGCTCGCGGTGATCGGCTCGATCGTGCCGCCGCGCGACCGCGGTCGCTACCAGGGGTTGATCGGCGCCGTGTTCGCCGCCTCGTCGATCGCGGGCCCGGCGATCGGCGGCTTCATCGTCGACAACACGACCTGGCGCTGGATCTTCCTCGTCAACCTCCCGGTCGGCGGCCTGGCGCTCGCCGTCATCGCGGTGACGATGCCCCGGCGCGCGCCGCAGAAGGAGCACTCGATCGACTGGCTCGGCGCCGCGGTCCTGGCGGCGGGAACCGCTTCGCTGCTGATGGGACTGGTCTGGGCCGGCCGCGACTACGCGTGGACGAGCGGGCACGTCGTGGTCGCGCTCGGCCTCGCAGCCCTTCTGCTCGTGGTCTTTGCGCTCGTCGAGCGACGCGCGCGAGAGCCGATCCTGCCCTTCGACTCGTTGCGGAACCCGATCGTCGCGTCCTCGGTCGCGTGCGTGGCTTTAATCGGGATGGCCATGTTCGGGACGATCTCCTACGTGCCGCTCTTCGTGCAGGGCGTCATCGGCACGTCTGCCACGGCGTCGGGCGTCGTGCTGACGCCGATGATCCTCGGGGCCGTGATCACCTCGGTGCTCACGGGCCAGCTCGTCTCGCGCACGGGACGCTATCGCTGGAACGTCGTCCTCGGCCCGATCGTGCTCGCGCTCGGGATGTGGCTTCTCTCGGGGATGGACGCCGACACGACAAACGGCGAAGCGGCCCGAAACATGGTCATCGCCGGGATCGGGCTCGGCTCGATGATGCAGGTCTTCGTGCTCTCGGTCCAGAACGCCGTGCCGCGCCGGACGATCGGCTCGGCTACGGCCTTGACTCAGTTCTCGCGCCAGATGGGAGCGACGCTCGGCGTAACGGTGATGGGCGTGATCGTGAACCAGGGACTTCCAGCGGAGGCGTCGCAGGGCGGGGAGCTCAAGGTCATCCATCGCCTGCCGCCCACGCTGCGTGAGGCGCTTGCCAACGCGTTGCACCCCGCGTTCGTCGCGGCGACAGCCGTCTCGCTGCTCGTCTGGCTGATCGCGGTGCTTGGCGTGAAAGAGGTTCCGCTGCGCCGCTCGGTCGAGGACCCCAGCGCCACCGAAGCGAGCGCCCCTGCACCCGCGGAGGGCCGGTGAGCGGCGAAGAGCGGCGCCTCGGTTACCTCCAGCTCTGCGCCGAGCGGAGGTTCCACCGTGCGGTGATGGAGGCGTTCGAACGCGAGATGGGGCTCCAGCCGGACGAATACTGGATCGAAGCACGGCCCGGCGGGACGCCGTCTTGGGCCGACAACACGAAAGGAGCGCGGATCGCGGACAGGAACGGTGCGCGCGTCATGGGCTGGGCCACGCACGGCGACGTCTGCCTGGGCTTCCCGGGCGAGTCGGACGAGGGGATGCGGCGGCGCCTGCAGAAGGCGGCGGCACGGCGCGCCGAGGAGTTTCCCCGCGCGGAGCACGTCATGCTCTTCGCCCTGCCCGACGGCGTCGAGGTCACGCGGCTCGGACGGCGTTAAGATTCGAGCAATGGCCGAAGACTTCATGCCGCTCGACGGTTGGGACCACATCGAGCTGTGGGTTGGGAACGCGAAGCAGGCGGCGTTCTACTACGAGCAGGCGTTCGGCTTCACCCGCCGCGCGTACGCCGGCCCTGAGACCGGGATCCGCGATCGCGCCTCCTACGTGGTCGAGCAGGGCGACGTGCGCTTCGTGCTGACGAGCGGCCTACGCGGCGACAGCGACATCACGAAGTTCGCCTGCACGCACGGCGACGGCGTGAAGGACATCTCGCTCACCGTCCCGGACGCGCGCGAGGCCTACCGGCAGGCAGTGCAGCGCGGCGCCCGCGGGATCGTCGAGCCGCACACGCTCGAGGACGATTTCGGCAAGGTCGAGCTCGCGACGATCGGGACCTACGGCGACGTCGTGCACACGTTCGTGAACCGGAAGGACTACGCAGGCCCGTACCTCCCGGGCTACGTCGAGCAGCAGAGCTCGAACGGGGCGGGCGACGCGGGCGTCGGCCTCCTGAACGTCGATCACGTCGTCGGCAACGTCGAGCTCGGCCGAATGGAGCATTGGGTCGGCTTCTACGAGCGCGTTTTCGGGATGATCGAGATGATCCACTTCTCCGACGAGGACATCTCCACGGAGTACTCCGCCCTGATGTCCAAGGTGATGTCGGACGGCGAGGGCAAGATCAAGTTCCCGATCAACGAGCCTGCCGAGGGCAAGCGCAAGAGCCAGATCGAGGAGTACCTGGAGTTCAACCAGGGCCCGGGCTCGCAGCACGTCGCGCTCGCGAGCGAGAACATTGTCCAGACGGTCGAGGCGCTGAAGGAGCGGGGCGTCATGTTCCTGTCGACACCCGAGACGTACTACGAGGACGTCGGCGACCGGGTCGGCGAGATCGACGAGAGCTGGGAGGACCTGCGGCGGCTGCGGATCCTCGCCGACCGCGACGACGACGGGTACCTGCTCCAGATCTTCACGAAGACCGCGCAGGACCGGCCGACGTTGTTCTTCGAAGTCATCGAGCGCCACGGCGCCCGCGGCTTCGGCGACGGGAACTTCAAGGCTCTGTTCGAGGCGATCGAGCGGGAACAAGCGCTGCGCGGCAACCTCTAGCTCAGGTTCTCAGAATCCTTAGATCAGGAGGTCCGATGTCTGTCTATCTGATGCGCTTCAGCTACACCCCTGAGACGTGGTCGAAGCTCATGCAAAACCCTGAAGATCGCCGCGATGCAGCGCGCGCGTACATCGAACACGTGGGAGGCGCCCTGCAGGGCTTCTGGTACGGCTTCGGCGAATACGACGGCTACGCGATCTTCGAGGCACCTGACAACGTCTCGGTGGCCGGTGCCGTGCTTGCCATCGCGGCAGGCGGCGCACTGGCCTCGGTAGAGACGACCGTGCTTATGACCGTGGAAGAGACGCTCGAAGCACTCGCGAAGGGGAAGGAAATCAAGTACCAGCGACCAGGAGAGTCGCCAGCGACCTGAGTCGATCGTGCGCTCCGGGGATTGAGTTTCGGCCGAGCCGGGCAGGAAGCGACGCAATGGGTCTCGGAGCAATTCTCGCCATCATCGGGATCGTCCTGATTGTCATGGGCTACACGATCCTCGGCATCGTGCTGATCGTCCTCGGCTTGCTGTTCGGCGGCTTCCGCCGCGGCCGCTGGTACTAAGCCCGATCTGACCGCACTCGATTTCCTCTCACGGCCCGCCGCGCAGGCCGGGGTCGTTGACGCGACCGAGCATCGCCCCTGGCCTCTGCCGAAAAGCCCGTGGGTGATGGGCCAGACCTGGGATGACCTGCTCTTCGCGCACTGGGCCGTGCCGGAAGCCGACCTGCGCCAGCACGTCCCGGACTCGCTTCAGCTCGACACGCACGACGGTAAGGCTTATCTCGGGATCACGCCCTTCAAGGTCACGGCAGTTCGCATGCGCGGGACGCTGCCGTTGCCGCGCGTCTCCACCTTCCTCGAGCTCAACGTCCGCACGTACGTCACCGAAGGGCGTAAGCCGGGGATCTGGTTCTTCAGCCTGGACGCGTCGAGCCAGCTCGCAGTCGAGGCCGCGAAGCTTCTGTACCACCTGCCCTACTTCTGCGCGAGGATCTCGAGCTTCCGCCGCGGCGGCGACGTCGTCTTCGAGTGCGCTCGCGACGAGGAGCCGCGCACCTGGAGCGGCAGCTACCGCCCCGACGGAGAGGTCTTCCATGCGTTGCCCGGGTCGGTCGAGCACTTCTTTGCCGAGCGGTACTGCCTCTACACGGTCGACCGGCGCGGCCGCCGCGCGCGCGCCGAGATCCACCACCGGCCCTGGCCGCTCCAGGTCGCCCAGGCGGACATCGAGCTGAACACCATGCCGCCCGACGGCGTTGTGCTCGCCGGCAAGCCTTTGCTTCATTTTTCGAAGCGGCTCGACGTCGTGCTGTGGCCCCTGGAGCCTGTACGGGCTCGGTAAAGCCGCCCGCCGAAAGCTTCGTCTAAGGGTCGAAAACGCCGTTTTGCAGCGGTTTCCTTACATGACCGGGTTATAACCGGTGCTCGTCAACGGGAGGGGAAACACATGAAACGCATTGGACTAATCCTGACATTGCTCGTCGCCGCCTTCGCTTTCGCCGCGGTCGGCCAGGCCGACGACGGCGGCAAGGGGAACAAGAACAAGAACGACAACGGCTCCTTCAAGCTCGGGCCGTTCCTCGTCCACGTCACCGACAACGGATCGTGCGGCACCGAGTGGGCGAACGACACGATCAAGCGCACCTACTACGTCAAGAAGACGGGAGCCAACACGTATCGCGTGATCGAGCGCGACAGGGGCATCTTCGTGACGAACGCGGGCGGACTGGTTCACAGCCCCGGCGCCTGCAACAACGGCACCGACAACGGGCACAAGGTCACCCCCGGCATCACCGGCAAGCTGGCCGGCTACATCAGGGGCACCGTCACCGGGACGTTCAACAAGAACGCGACGTGCGCGGCCGAGTGCACCCGCGACGTGTTCTTCCCGACGTTTTTCGGTCCGACCTCCACGTTCTCGTGCTTCGAGAACAGCACGGACTGCAAGTTCGACTTCAAATACCGCGCCAAGGGTCAGAACCTGAAGGGTCACAGCTGGCGCGATCGCGGTACCGGTGCAGGCACGCAGCTGAACGAACGCTTCAGCGGCGACATCTACAACCTGCCGTAGCACCGAGCTCCGGACCTGCGCGAGAGGCCCGCTTCGGCGGGCCTCTCCGCGTTCCTGGGATCATTCCGGCGTGTCCCCGCAACGCCGCACCGCGCTCGTCTCCGTGCTCGCAGCCGTTGCGCTCGTCGGGCTCAAGCTCGGCACCGGCCTGGCGACGCACAGCCTCGGACTCGTCTCCGAGGCGCTCCATTCGGGTACCGACCTCGTCGCTGCCCTCCTCACCTTCTTCGCCGTCGGCGTCGCCGTGCGACCCGCGGACGTCCAGCACGCCTACGGCCACGGCAAGGCTGAGCACCTGGCGGCGCTTGCGGAGGGCGGAATCCTCGTCGTCGCCTCGCTCTTCATCTCCTGGCGCGCGATCGAGCGGCTGGCAGGTTCCGAGGCTGTCCAGGTCAACGCCGCCTGGTGGGCCTTCGCCGTGATCGCGATCGTGCTGGCGGTGGACGCGGCGCGCACGCTCGTCTCGTGGCGCGCGTCCCAGCGCTACGGCAGCGCCGCGCTGGCGTCGAACGCGCTCCATTTCGCCAGCGACTTCGCGGGGACGACCGCGGTGCTCGTCGGCCTGATGTTCGTGCGGGCGGGGTATCACGGTGCCGACGCGGTCGCTGCGCTCTTCGTCGCCGCGCTCGTGCTGATGGCCGCGGGTCGGCTCATGCGCCGGAACGTCGACGTGCTGATGGATCGCGCGCCCGCGGGGGCGCAGGAGGCGGCGCGGGACGCGATCGCGGAGACCGGCGTCGAGCTGCGGCGCCTGCGGATGCGGCAGGCCGCGGGGCGG
>JALZOQ010000126.1 GCA_030913835.1 Actinomycetota bacterium
GCTTGCACGCAGAGCGTTGTGAAGGAGGGGGCTCACGGGGGAACCATGGGTTCACCCGTGCCTACGCAACCACGCGGATCGCTCCGCGGTCTAAGCCTTTCGTGGAAGCCGCAGCGCAACCGCTCGAGTCCACGCTGGGCAAGATCACGATCTCAAGCGACGTGATCGCGGTCATCGTCGGGCACACCGCGAGCGAGGCCTACGGCGTCGTCGGCATGGCGTCTCGGGGCCGCGTTCGCCGCCTGCTCTCGCGCGACCGGGTCACGCAGGGGATCGAGATCGGCCGGACCGACGAGGGCGTTCGCATCGACCTCCATGTCGTCGTCGAGTACGGCCTGAATCTCGCCGAGGTCGCGTCGACCGTCCGCAACCGAGTTGCGTACGAGGTCGAGCGGCTGACCGGACTCCCGGTGGCCGCGGTCGAGGTGCACATCGAAGACGTCCGGAGATCCGCGTGACGGAGGTCGAGCGCGTGCGCGAGTTCGCGCACGTCGCGCTCGCCTCGCTCGAGCGCAACCGACAGCGGATCGACGACCTCAACGTCTACCCGGTCCCGGACGGCGACACTGGGACGAACCTGACGCTCACCGCCCGTTCGGTCGTCGAGGATCTCGACAAGACCACCGCCGCCGATCGGCCCGCGCTCGCGCACGCGGTGACCCGCGCTGCGCTGATGGGTGCGCGCGGGAACTCCGGCGTGATCTTCTCCCAGATCGTCCGGGGTGCCGCGGAGGTGCTCGGCGCTGCGGAACGCCTCAACTCGCCCACGTTCGCGCGAGCGCTCCGAGGGGCCTCGGACGCGGCCTATCGGGCCGTGCGCCGGCCCGTCGAAGGGACGATGCTGAGCGTGATCCGCGAAATGGCGGAGGAAGCCGAGGAGCGGGCCACGACCCCCGATCTGCCGCTGCCCGAGCTCCTCTCGGCGGTCGTCGCGCGCGGCGAGGACGCGCTGGCGCGGACGCCGGAGCAGCTCGCGGTCCTGCGCGAGGCTGGCGTCGTCGACGCGGGCGGTGCGGGCTTGCTCGAGATCGTCCGGGGCCTCGCTGCGGGGGTCGCCGGCGAACCGATCCCCGAGGCGCCGGAGCACCGGGAGGAGCTCGGCTTCGATGCGATCCACCAGGAGCTCTCCCGCTACCGCTACTGCACGGTCTTTGTCGTCGAAGGCGAGGGGCTGGACCGCGAGGCCCTGGAGGCGGAGCTAGAGCCGCTCGGCGACTCCCTGCTGGTGGTCGGAGACGACACCGCCCTGAAGATCCACGTCCACACCGACGATCCGGGACAAATCCTCTCGATGGGAGGCGCGATCGGCGTGCTCGACGGCGTCGAGATCGCGAACATGCACCGTCAGACGGAGGAACGACAGGAGCGCCTGCTCGAGGCGGTTCCGGACGCCGAGCCGAATGCGAGCGACGTGATCGCGGTCGTCGCGGGCGCAGGCAACCGCCGCCTCTTCCAGAGCCTCGGGGCCGCGACGGTGATCGAGGGCGGACAGACGATGAACCCCTCCACGGCCCAGCTCGTCGAGGCGATCGACGCGGCCCGCGCTCCGGAGGTCCTGCTCCTCCCGAACAACGACAACGTGATCCTGACCGCCGAGCAGGCAGCCGGGCTGGCGACCAAGCCCGTCGAGGTCGTCCCTTCCCGGTCGATCCAGGCCGGGCTCGCCGCGATGGTCGCCTACGACGGCTCGCGCAGCGCGGAGGAGAACGCGGAGGAGATGCGCGAGGCCCTCGACGCGGTCGCGACCGGTGAGGTGACGATCGCCTCGCGCGACGCGCAGCTGAACGGGGTCGCGGTGCGAGAGGGCAACTACCTCGGCCTCGCCGAGGGGAAGGCAATCGCAGGCGGGGAGAGCTTCGAGGAGGTCGCGCGAGCCGTGATCGAGCGGCTGCTCGACGAGCCGCGCGGCCTGCTGACGCTCCTGACGGGCGACGGAGGTCCGCCGCTCGGCGACCTGATCAAGGGCGTCGAGGAGCGGCACCCGGAGCTCGAGCTCGATATCCAGGCGGGCGGCCAGCCGCACTAACCGCTACTTCTGTCGGCTGAATGATGCTCTCGCTTTGCGGTGCGGTCAGGGAGCGCAGACGCCGCGCGGGCAAAGCCCGCACGGCTGGTGTCGGCACCGCCAGCGGCGCCTGGCTGTCCGCAGAGTGACCACCGAGGCGGGGAGTAGCATTTCGCCCGCCTTGAGCGACCCCGTCCGCATCGTGCTCGTGGAGGACAACAAGGTCTTTCGGGAGGCGCTCGAGCTGCTCCTCGGGCTCCGCTCCGACGTGGAGGTCGTGGCTGCGGTCGGCGACGGCGCAGCAGCGGTGCCAGCGTGTGCCGATTTCGATCCAGACGTGGTCGTGCTCGACTTCCGTCTGCCGGGAATGGACGGCGTGCAGGTGACGACGGCCGTGAGAGAGGCGTGCCCTGACGTCGCCGTCTTGTGCCTGACCGCAACCGCCAGTGGCGCGGAGACCGACGCCCTGATGGCCGCTGGCGCGGTTGCCTGCCTGCGCAAGGATCAGGAGCTCGACGAGATCGTCGCGGCCATTCACAGCGCCGCCGCCGGCCGGCTCGCGCGCGCCGAATAGCCATGCAGCTCACCGCGACGAATACCGCCGTCGTCGTCGACTCGACCGCCGACTTCCCGGAGGCGCAGGAGCGCTTCGAGAACTGGCGGATGGTGCCGCTCTACGTCCGTTTCGGCGACGAGAGCTACCGCGACTACGTCGAGCTCGGGCCCGACGAGTTCTACGCGCGCCTGCGCACCGCCGACGAGCTGCCGACGACGTCACAGCCGACGCCGGGCGACTTCCTCTCGGCCTACGAGCAGCTCGGCGCCTACGAGCGGATCTACTCGCTGCACATCTCCGCGCAGCTCTCGGGGACGTTCGAGAGCGCGCGCACCGCGGCCTCCGAGCTCGGCGACAAGGTGCGGATGGTCGACACCGAGACTGCCTCCGCGGCGATCACGATGCTCGCTCTCGCGATCCAGCGCCGCCTCGACCGCGGAACGACCGACGAGGAGATCGATCAGCTCGTCGAGCGCTACAAGCGCGAGCACCGCCTGCTATTCACCGTCGACACGCTCGAGTTCCTGGCCAAGGGCGGGCGCATCGGGCGAGCGGCGAAGTTCGCCGGCCAGATGCTGCACATCAAGCCGATCCTGACCATCGCCGACGGCGAGGTGCTCCCGCTCAAGCGTGTCCGCGGCAACCAGAAGGCGATGCAGGAGTTCGTGAGCGAGTTCACGGAGGGCTCGACCGACGAGCCGGGACTCCGCGTCGGGATCGCGCACGCGGACGCGCCCGAGCGGGCCGAGGCGCTCGTGAAGATGGTGCGCAACACGCGGCCGCACGCCGAGATCGAGACCGTGACGACGCTGGGCGCCGTCGTCGGCACGCATGCGGGGCCGGGTACCGTCGGGTTCTTCTGGTTCACCGACGGCTAGTACTGATTCCATCCGAACCGGGACCTACACTCCGCGTGTCCTGGCTGCGTCGATGACAGCCACCCGTCTCCCGGCGGGCTTCTCTGGCGTGGACCCGCCTGCGGTGTGGCCGCCCACGCGCGGCAGGCCACGCCCCGAGGCGCTCGCGCGGCCGCTCGACTCGCTGCCCGGCGTCGGGGTGAGCCTGCGCGGGAAGCTCGCAAAGCTCGGGCTCCGCACCGTCCGCGACCTGCTGGAGCACCGACCGTTCCGCTACGAGGCCGCCGCTCCCGAGCGGCGCATCGCCGAGCTCTCGCCGGAGGAGGAGTCGGTGGTTGTCGGCGAGGTGCTGCGTGTGTCCGAGCGGCGGCGTGGCCGCCTGAAGATCCTGACGGCGCGGATCGACGACGGCAGCGCCCAGATCTCCGCGAGCTGGTTCAACCAGCCGTGGCTCGCCGGCCAGCTCCAGCCGGGTACGCGCGTTCGCCTGCGCGGGCGGCCCGGCCGCTACGGCTTCGACGTTCGCGCATACGACCTGGGTGACGCGATCGCGACAGCAGACTTCGCGCCCGTCTACCCGGCTACGGAGGACGTCCCGCAGAAGCGGATCCGCGATCTTGCCGGGGCGGCGCTGGAGCACGCCCGAGACCTGCCCGACCCGCTGCCTGCCGAGCTCAAGGTGCGGGAAGGGCTGCCCCTTCGCGCCGACGCGCTCCACGCGCTCCACCGGCCACGCACCGAAGAAGAGGCCGAGGAGGGCCGCCGCCGGCTCGCGCTCGACGAGCTGCTCGTGCTTCAGCTCGGGATCGCGCGGCGCGTGCGCGACCGCGAACGCACGGTCGCGCCGGCGCTCGGCGAGCCGGGCGAGCTGATCGTGCGGTATCGCAAGGCGCTCCCATTCGAACTGACACCCGACCAGGAGTCGGCGATCCGCGAGCTGGACGCCGACCTCGAGCGGACGGTGCCGATGCAGCGCCTGCTCCAGGGCGACGTCGGCTCGGGCAAGACCGTCGTCGCACTGTACGCGCTGCTGCGGGCGGTCGAGGCGGGGAGGCAGGGCGCGCTGATGGCGCCGACCGAGACGCTGGCCGAGCAGCATTTCCTGACCGTCGAGGAGCTCTGCCGGGAGCTCGGCGTCCCGGTCGTCCTGCTCACGAGCGCCCTGCCCGCGAAGCAGCATGCGTCCGCACGCGCGCAGATCGCGTCCGGCGAGGTGCAGATCGCGGTCGGCACGCACGCGCTGATCCAGCGCGAGGTCGACTTCGCAGACCTCGCGGTGGCGGTCGTCGACGAACAGCATCGGTTCGGGGTCGAGCAACGCCAGGCCCTGACCGAGCGCCGCTCGCCGCACGTCCTGCACATGACCGCCACGCCAATCCCGCGGACGCTAGCGCTGACCGTCTACGGCGACGTCGCCGTGACCGAGATCGCCAATCCGCCGGCGAATCGCAAGCCGATCGTGACGCGTTGGATTCCGGAAGAACGGGCTGCCGAGGCGTACCGCCGCCTGCAAAAGGTCCTGCGTGAAGGGCGCCAGGCCTATGTCGTGTGTCCGCTGATCGAGGAGTCGGAGACGTCGTCCGCCCGCGCCGCCGAGCAGGAGGCGGAGCGTCTCCGACGCGCAGAGCTCAGGGACTTTCGCGTCGGCTGCCTGCATGGAAAGCTCCGGCCGGCCGACCGCCGCGAGCTGATGGCGAGCTTCAAGGCGCGGGAGCTCGACGTGCTCGTGGCGACGACGGTGATCGAGGTCGGCGTCGACGTCGCCAACGCGACCGTGATGATCGTCCAGGAGGCGGATCGCTTCGGCCTGGCGCAGCTGCACCAGCTCCGTGGTCGAGTCGGCCGCGGCGCCGAGCAGTCGTTCTGCCTGCTCGTTTCCCGCGCGAAGGAAGAGCTGACCGACGCCGCGCGCGAGCGGCTGGAGGCGATGGTGCGGACGACGGACGGCTTCGAGCTCGCCGAGGTCGACCTCGAGATCCGCGGCGGGGGCCAGCTCCTCGGCACACGGCAGGCGGGACTCAGCGACCTGAAGTTCGCGAAGCTCCGCGCCGACCGCCCGCTGCTCGAGCGCGCGCGTGCTGCGGCGCAGGAGCTCGTGGACGTCCAGGGGCCGTTGCAGGACGAGATCGACGCTCGCTTCGCGGACGCGCAAGCCCTGGTCTGAGGGACCCCGCGGCCTCCGGGTCGCGTAGACACCGCATGAACCGCCGTGAGTTCGTGGCGGCCGTCGCGGCGGCGCCGTTCGTGCTCCGTTCCGGAGGGGCTCTTGCGCGGCTCGCAGGGGGTACGCCGTACGTCCTCGTCACGGCCGATACCGAGAGTCACGTCGCGGTCGTCTACCTCACGACTCGGAAGGTCGTGCGCAGGATCACGACGCTCGCAGGTCCGCGCTCGATCGAGAGCGACCGCCGTGGCCGGTTCGCAGTCGTCGCGCACACCGAACACGGCGCGGTCTCGATCGTCGACGGTCGGACGCTCAAGGTGCGCCGCGTCGTAAAGGAATTCGTCCAGCCCCGCTACACGGCATTCACGCCCAGCGGACGGCACGCCTTCGTCACCGACTCCGCGCGCGGTGAGGTCGTGACCGTCGATGTCGTTAAGGGCCAGATCGTCGGTCGCGGCCCGGTGGGCGGCCCGGCTCGGCACCTGAGCCTGAGCCCGAACGGCAAGACGCTCTGGGTATCACTCGGGACGAAGGCGGCGGAGATCGCCGTGGTCGACGTCTCGCAGCCGGCCGCGCCGCGAGTGCGGGGTCGCTTCCGCCCCCCGTTCCTCGCGCACGACGTCGGCTTCGAGCCGGGAGGCCGGCGCGTCTGGGTCACTTCCGGCGACCGCGGCGCGCTCGCGTTGTACACGGTCGGCGGTGAGCTCCTGCGCCGGCTGGCTGCCGATGCGCCTCCCCAGCACGTCACGTTCGTCGGCGACCGAGCTCATGTCACGAGCGGTGACGACAGCTCGCTGCGCGTGCACGCGCTGCGAAACGCCAAGGTTCTGCGCCTGACGCGCGTTCCCGTGGGCTCGTACAACGTCCAGCAGGGATTCGGGCTCGTCTTCACCCCGTCGCTTCAGCGCGGGACGCTCTGCGTGCTCGACGAGCGCGGTCGGCTCGTCCATCAGCTTCGGGTCGCCGCGTCGTCGCACGACGCGTGCTGCGTCATGGCGCCCTAGTAGGAGGGTTTGACGAAATACAGTTGTGTCGCCGGGCCGCGCTGCTCGCCCCGAGGCGGCGTCCTCAGTCGCCCCGATAGCGCTGCTATCAGGGCTCTGGCGAGCGGAGCTCGTCCCATGGCCTCGGAACGACCATCGCACCCCGACAACGAACGATATTCCGCCAAACCCTCCTAGCCTCTCCGGGCTAGGCTCGCCGCGTGCGGATCATCGCCGGCACGCGGAAGGGCCACCGGATCGAGGCGCCTCCTGGCCTGAACACGCGCCCCACCGGCGATCGCGTCCGCGAGTCGACGTTCAGCCTGATCGGCCCGGTCGACGACGCGACCGTGCTCGACTTGTACGCCGGCTCGGGCGCGCTCGGGCTCGAGGCGCTCTCGCGCGGGGCGGCGCGCGCGACCTTCGTCGAGTCCGACCGCGCGGCCTGCCGCACGATCGACCGCAACCTCGAGAAGCTGCGGCTGACGGGTGCGACGGTCCTCTGTTCTCGCGTCGAGACCGTCCTCGCGCAGGAGGCCGTAGCCGGCAGGAAGTACGATCTCGTGCTACTCGACCCGCCATACGACATGACCGACCACGAGCAATTCGCCCGGTACCTGCCGCGCCTCCTTGCCGAGGATGGACTGGTCGTCTTCGAGACCACTGCGCGAGTCGAGCCTGAGCTACCACTCTCGAAGCGCACGAGCCGGAAGTACGGCTCCGCGCGCGTGACCCTCTTCGAGCACGCCTCTTCGTACTCCTCGGGCGGCGCTGGCGGTGTGAGGGCAGAGGGCACAGTGTGAGCACCACAGGCCCGGCAGTCATCGCGCCGTCAGCGCCGCCAGGCGTCGGTGAAGCCCGGCTTCGCCGGGCGCGAGCCGTCGCCGGCGAGGTGGGCGAGTGATTACCGCGATTTATCCCGGCACGTACGACCCGGTCACGTTCGGCCACGTCGACGTGATCACCCGCGCCGCCGGCATCTTCGACCGCCTCGTCGTCGGCGTGGTCGGCGAGCCGCGCCACAAGAAGCCGCTCTTCGCGCTCGAGGAGCGGGTCGAGTTCCTGCGCGGCGCTCTGGAGGAGCTCGAGAACGTCGAGGTCGAAGTCTTCTCCGAGCTCGTCGTCGACTTCGCCCGGCGCTGGGATGCGAAGGTGATCGTGAAAGGTCTGCGCGTGATCTCCGACTTCGAGTGGGAGTTCCAGATGAACCAGCTGAACCGGACGCTTGCCGCGGACGTCGAGACGGTCTACGTGATGGCGAGCCCCAGCGTCAGCTTCGTGTCGTCGAGCGGGGTCAAGGAGATCGCGTACTTCGGTGGCAACGTCGACGAGCTCGTGCCACCCGCGGTCGCCGCACGATTCAAGGTGCTCTACCCCGACGGCCGGCCCGGCACGCCGGAGAATCCTCAAGAATGAGCCTGTCCGATCGGGGTCAGTAGACTTCGGGAGCCCCAATGGACGTACTCGTACTAATCGACAAGCTGGACGACCTCGTGCACAACGCGAAGGCCGTGCCCCTCACCGACCAGGTGCGCATCGACCGCGAGGAGATCTACGACATCCTCGACCAGATGCGCGCGACGATCCCCGAGGAGATCAAGCAGGCGCGGTGGATCGTCAAGGAGCGCCAGGAAATGCTCGCCGAGGCCAAGCGCGAGACCGACCGGCTGCTCGGCGAGGCCCGCGAGCAGGCTGTCC